>CAINCZ010000095.1 GCA_903847195.1 uncultured Acidobacteriota bacterium
CGAGCGAAAGCGCTGCGGGTCGAGTCCCTGTGCGATTGCCAGCAGGACGTTCTCTGCGCCGCCGGGCCCGCTGGTCTCAATGGTATGCAAAATCGTCAGCGGCTTCACGCGTGGTCTCCGTGCGGAGTTCGCCCCAGCGACCGCACCACGGCGCGCGAAGAACGCAAGGTCGCTTCAGCGACAAGGACCTTCATGAGCACCTCAAGGTCCAGCCAGTAAGACGGAAATGAAGCAGCGCGGGAGAAAACCTGCCGGCGAAGTCGGTGATCGTTCCTTCGTGCAGCAAAACGCGAGGGATCGCCAACTGCTCGTCGCCCTGCCGATATACTCCGGCGCGGGTCGTGAACGCGAGTGCATAACCTGCCTTGGCCACGGCACGCCGCACATTTTCGTCGTAGTCTCCGCTGGGATAGGCAAAGGCCCGGATCGGCATTTCCAGACGCTCCTCGAGCTCGCGCTTGCTTCCGGTCAACTCCTGCTCGATCACGCCCGAGTCTTCGTAGGTCAGCAGCGGATGAGTGCTGGTGTGACTGGCGATCTCAAGCACGCCGCTGGAGGCTCTTACCTGCTCCCAGGTCATGAACCGGTCGACCGACTCATGGGGCAGATCAGCGCAGCGTTTTTCGAGCGCGGAGATCAGGGCCTCTCTCTTGCCCGCCGAGATCGTCTTCAAGGCCGCAATCGCGTCGGCAAGCTGGCCAACCGCTGCTGCTGGAGCGGCCGCATGCAAGTGGCTGATGAGGGATTCGCGGCTTTCGCCGCCGAGTTTCCACAGCCGCGTTACCCGCTCCGCCCAGAACAATGTCTCCTGGGCAACGAGTCCGGTGGTAAGGAAGAGCGTGGCTCGCAAGCCTTGTTCCTGAAGCGCAGGGCAGGCGTTTTCAAAGGTGTCTCGCCATCCGTCATCGAAGGTGATCAGGCACAGCGGGCGAGATGTATCTGCATTGGCCAGGTTCTCAAACTCGGAAGCAGCCAGCACCTTGTAGCGTCGGTGCACCGCCCGCAGCAGATTCTTGAAAGTCGGCAGCAACAGAATGATCGCGGGTTCGGAGAATGAGCGAGTCGCTTCGAGCGGCGCCAGCACACGGTGCAGGCCGATGACGACAGCTTCCCGACGGCCGAGCACGCGGCGGCGCCACCAGGAGCAAAGGCCGAGCAGACCGGAATAATACAACCCTACCGCGAGCAGCCACACCGCACAGCTTCGCGCCTCCGGCAATTTCGGCAACAGCCTTCGCATGGTCAGCGGCCCTTTCCCAGTACCACGGTCCGAACCGTCTCGAACAGAATTGCGCAATCCAGGGCGAGAGAGTTGTTCTTGACGTAAAAGAGATCGAACTCGAGCTTCATCTTGGAGTCGTCCAGGCTGGCGCCGTACGGATGCGACACCTGCGCCCATCCGGTCAGCCCGGGACGCACGCCGTGCCGCATCTCGTAGCGGGGAATCTTCTCCTTCAGCATGCTGACGAAGAAGGGCCTTTCCGGTCGTGGGCCGACAAAATTCATGTCGCCGCGGAGGATGTTGATCATTTGCGGAAGCTCGTCGATCCGCAGCTTGCGGAGGAGCGAACCCACCCGGGTTATACGTGAGTCTCCGGGGCTGGCCCACTGCGGGCCAGTGCCCTGCTCGGCGTCGACCCGCATCGATCGGAACTTGAGAATTTCAAAGGAACGGCCAAACAGTCCAACGCGCTCCTGGCGAAACAGGATTGGGCCGGGCGAGTCGAGCCGGATGATCAGAGCCACCAGCAGAAGCAGCGGCAGGCAAACCAGAAGACCAAAAACGGCGCACAGCACGGAGAGCCCGCGAAACACAGCGCGCTTCACCACCGTCTGCTTATGAAAGCCCTGCGAAAAAAGCAGGGACAGGAAAGGCGTCGACTCGACGGGGATTCTGCCGGTCAGCTTCTCAAACAACGTGGACGCTTCTTCAACGCGGACACCATGGGAACGGTAACGGAGCAGTTCGTCAACCGGCATCTCCTGCCACTGATTGTCCGGGAAGGCCAGCACGATCCGGTCCGGATGCATGCGCGCAAACACTTCCGGCGTCTCCAACATCGCGCCGAGGTGCTTGGCCCCGGGTACGGGGTCATCGTATTCGTGATCGGAGACAACCCCGAGCAACTGCAGGTTCAAGTCAGTGCGCCATCGGATCTCGCGTACAATCGACCGCGCAGTCGCTCCGTTGCCCATGACGATGATGCGTTCTCCGGTCGTCATCCAGCGATTCAGCCACTCCGAAACCAGCCGCACCAGCAGGATCGCCAGGACAAGGCCGGCGAACGCGAGTTCCATGATTCCGGCCCGTGTGCGCAAGGGTGGAAACAGGGCCGCGGCAACGGCCATCAGCAGGCAGCAGGCGCCGCAGGCGCTGAGCAGGCGCCCTACCAGGGCGCGCTTGGAGGCGATCGATCGCAGGTCGTAAAGGCCGAAATAATAGAACGTCAACTGGCAGATGAGAGCGATTGCCACTCCGGTCTGAAGAAAGCGAAAGTTGAAGGATAGCTCGTCATAGTTGCGCCAGAGAGGATGCCAGGCAACTGTGCAGATTCCGGCGGCAAACAGGGCGTTCTCGGCCACTACGATTACGAAGAGCCTTCCGGGCACGTAACGGTTCAATAGGCTTACCATATTCGTGGCCTTTCTATCGTGCGTCTGCTCGGGCGTAGTGCGAGTAGGAGTAGGCGTAGCCGTGCTGCTGGCGGTCTCCCCCAACCAGCACGGTGCCGATGAGTTTGGGCGAGACCATCGCCGCGCATTCGGCAACGAGGTTGACCGAGGTGCGCCCGGCGCGAATGCATAGCATGATGCTGTCGACGTAGTTGGCCAGGATCTGAGAGTCGGCGATGCAATAGAGCGGCGGTGCGTCGAAGATCACCAGGCTGTAGTTGGAACGGACCGTCGCGAGAAACTCCTTCATTCTCGGGGAATGCAGCAACTCGACCGAGTTGATTGCCTTCTTGGCCGGCATGAAAGAGAGGCGGCTGTTCAGCCGGACGATTGCTTCATCCAGCGTGGCTTCCATTTGCAGGTAAGACAGCAGGCCTGTATCGCAGCCAAGTCCCAGGACCTTGGCGATGCTGGGTTTGCGCAAGTCCGCATCCACGAGCAGGATCCGCATCCCCTGCACATGGCTCAAAGCAAGCGCGAGATTGAGCGAGGTGATGGTCTTTCCCTCTTCAGCGACTGCGCTGGTTACCAGCAAGGTTCGCAGATCGCGCATGTGCATCAGTTCCATGATGCGCGAGCGCAGCACGCGAATCTGTTCGAGTGCCAGGACGCGGTCCTTGGTCATTCGCTCGCCAGAGAGAGCGTAGAACAGCTCGGGACTCCGCTTCACCGCCGGCGAGTCGACGATGATGTCGGGGTGGAAAGAGACCTCTTCCTTGACGACCAGCGAAGGGAGAGGCGGCTCAGGAATCCAGTCCGGGCCACGCTCAACCGAATTACGCGCAGGCGCATTGATGTCGTGCAGCCCGCCGCCCGTAAGTGGTGGCGCCGGATAGCCGGGCGCCTCATAGCCGGTTCGTCTTGTCAATGCGCGATAAAGGTACTTCACCATGCCAATTCCACTCCTTGTGCTGACGGCAGGAAAGACGGCCGCGGAAGCAGCATTTCCGCCATTTTGCGCAGCGGCTCCGGCACATTTTCCAGCCGGAACTGCGCAATTGCCGAGCGCCAGGTCTCAGCGCTGAATTCAGAGGGGAATTCGTAGTGCATCTCCCGTTGGGGGCGGTGCTGCTCCGAACTCAGTTCCAGATGCTCGGCGACGGTGGACACCAGCGCGCCGTCGACGTAATCCGAATCGCCGCCGTAGGCCGCCATCAGGCAGTGATCGGCCAACAGGTTGATGACGCGGGGGATGCCCGCCGAGTACTCCGACAAAGCGCCGACGGCGTCGCTGCTGAAGAGCACGCGGTCATCACCGCCAGCCCGTGCCAGACGGAGCGCGAGGTACTTCCAGATTTCGTCCGACACAAGGCCGGTGAGCTGATAGCGAATCGAAATGCGCTGCCGCAGTGCCGTGGCGCCGGTGGCGGCGATGGTCTGTGCCATCTCCGGCTGGGCCGAAAGCAGCAGTTGCAAGGAAGGCCGGCCGGGATATTGCAGGCTGGAGATCAGGCGCAGACAATCGAGCGCTTCGGAATTAAGGCGCTGGGCCTCGTCCACGATGACCAGCGGCCGCTTTCCACTGCGCACCAGATCGTACACCAGTTCCTGCAGGTCCTTGAAGAGCGATGCCGCCGGACGGTCGTCGGTTTTCACGCCGAACCCGCTCAGCACTTGCTGCAGCATCCCGCTCGCCGACTCAGCCATGGGGAAAAGCGTGATGCTGGGAGTAACGCAGGTGTAACTCAGCAGGTCCATCAGGGAGTGCAGCAGGGTCGTTTTGCCGGTTCCCGGAGCGCCCAGCAGCAGCGTGATCCCGTTGCCATGATGCACGCCCTGCAGCAAGTGGACCAAGGCTTGGCTGTGCGTGCGCGCGTAATACAAAGAGCTGGCGTCGGTGTTCAGGAGGAACGGATTTTTCGTAAGACCGAAATGTTCAAGGTACATTTAGATACGCCATCCGAATCCGCTCATGATGGAAGAGCGCAATAAATACCCGGCCGCCATGATTACCAGCACCCCCAGGGAGCTGCCGATAGCCAGCATGAATCGGTGAAAGCGTTTTCGCGAATAGGCCCTCGTGCTCAGGACCCACGGCACGCTGGCCAGCATGGGAGCACCTACCACGGCGGCTATATCCTTGTCCCGCTGCAGTGACTGGTCGGTGAGTTCGACCAGCAGCGTCAGAGCACAACCCACGAATACGCCAGCCATGATTCCCAGCAGGTTGATCTGGAGCAGGTTGGGCTTGAACGGTTTCTCCGGATAACTTGGCGGGTCGAGGATGCGGAATTGCTCGCCTTCGGCGCGGCGCTCCATTTCCGCCGCGATGGACGAGCTGTTGCGTTTCGCCAGCAAGGCCTGATAGGTGGCGCGCGAAGTCTCGTAATCACGCATCAACTCGGCCAACTGCTGCTCCACCCGGGGCAGCGCGGAGATGCGCACCTGGATGCGCTGCATATCGGCTTCGATCTTTGCCTGGCGCTGCGTCCGGTTGATGATCTCTTCCTTGAGACCCTCGATCTGTATTTTGGTCTGCTCGGGGCCGTTCCCGTCTGTACGGCCCTTGGCTGGTTCAGCCTCCAGCTTCTCCTGGATTGCCTTCAGTTCCAGCCGGATGCGGACCACGTCGGGAAAGTTCGCGCGGTAGCGCTGCTCGGCTGAAATCAGCTCGGCGACCTTGTTCTCGTATTGCAGCTGCAATGTAGACTTGGTCTGCTGCGGCAGGGTAATGAACCGCATGCTCTCCACCATCGCTTCAAGATATTTCTGCTGCTGCTGGGCCCGGGAGAGCGCTTCCGAATTTGCCTGCAGCAGTCCCTGCATCTGCGTGAGCATCTGGAACCCGGCCATCTGCTGCTCCGGCAGCTCGCCGGCGTGAGCCGACTTGAAGGACTGGATGCGCTTTTCCTGTTCCTGCAAGAACTGGCGCATCTTGGTCATCTGATCGTCCAGGAAGTCCGTCGTCCCTTCCGCCTGCTGTTCGCGGTCTTTCAGGTGCTCCTCGATAAACAGCGAGGTGAGCTTGCGGGTGACCTTTTGCACCATGCCGGGCTCGGGTCCGGTGTACGCAATCTTCAGTGCCGCCACGTCCTTGACGCGGTCGCCGCTGCTCTGCGTGTTGACCAATTCAACGCTGATGTCCCGGCGCATCATCTCCACCTGTTCGTCGGTAGGGATGGCGCCCTTGTTGGAGCGATAGATGTTGAACTCGGCGATGATCTTGCGCAACCGGGTGCGGCTCAGGATCTCCTGGCGAATGGCGGTCAGCCGGTCGGCCACGTTCACCGACATCGTGGGCTGCACGTAGTTCGACGGGACCTTCTGCGGCTCTACGATGATCGTGGCCTCCGACTTGTAGGAGCGCGGGAGAAACAGGCTGCCAAAGAAGGTGCCCACCGAGAAGATAAGGATCGGCATCAGCAGCCACCAACGCCGCCACGATACGATCTCGATGTAATCCTGCACACTGGATGGGAGTTGTTTTCCCATTACATAACCTCGATCATCTGACTACCCGGTCAAGTTGAACGGTAAAACCCGTAATAATCTGGTTCCTGCCCATCCGCTGGTCGCCGGTGAGGGCGCTATGCTGCAACGAGTACGAATAACTCAGGATCCACCTTAACCAGCGTTGCAATCGATAGTCCATTTGCGCCGCGAGCGCATAGGCCTCGCTTGTGGGAAAGTGCCCGGTGGTGATTGCTATGGCAGTACGCGAGTTCTGATAGTTGGCGTAGATTCCGGCACCCCATCGCCGGCTAAGGACGCGCTCGTAGGAGACGCGGCCTGTCCATGAGGTCAGAGACCCCGGTTCCAGGCCGGGCTGCCGACTGTGATCGATGGAAAACCTCAGCACGGAGTGGGAGGATGTATGGCTTGCATCTGCCCGGACGACCACGCTGGTGATCGGGGAGCGGTCGGCCTGGCGCTTGCTCAGCCCCGGGCCGAGGCCCACGGAGAAGTTCCAGCGACTGTGGAACTGACGGCTGTACCGCACCAGGAAGGCGCCTACATTTTCGTGGGTAGGTCCCGTGGTGAACGAGAAGTAGCTGTGGGTCAGGTCAAAGCCTATGCTGCTCTGAGCATTGAACCGGTGCTGGTATTCGATGGATTCTCCGCCGCTCCAGGTCTTCGAGTCGGGACGAGCCAGCAGCGCCATCAATGCGTCGGCGTTGCGGGTGTGATAGCTGGTTACGCCCCCTGCCACCGAGAAATTTACGCTGGTCTGCCTGCTGATCGCGTGCTCAAGCTTGAACTGCGTGTGGGCGGAGCTGATGTCGTAGGTTACATCACGGTTTGACAGGCCCGTCAGGGAGGCTAACATCGCCCCGATGCCTGTGTCGCCAAACAGCGTACCGGCCCAGGCGGGATAAGTCTGGGCGGCCACACTCCAGGCGAACGAGCTGTGCTGTGACAGGCGGTAGCGCAGGTCCTGGTCCACCGTGTGGCTCATGCTGTTCAGGTGCTGGTTCCGGTGATAGTAGTTAAACGACGGCGTGTAGTTCAGAAGGTAGTTAATCCTCGAGGTGCGACGACTCAGGCTCAAGGTCCCCGTGTAGCGCTCCCCGGTATCAGAAACAGGACTGGTGGAGGCGGCGGGGTTGCTGTCGAACACCTCAAGTACGCTGCCGCGAAAAGCCAGATTCCAGCCCGGCATGACTGGACTGCCGAACCGGATAGACTTCGGCGCACTGCCGGGCGCGCGACGCTCCTCCGAAGGCGTTTCCTCAGGCGCCGCCGTTGTCGATGACCCCTCCTGGGCGAGCGACGATACACCACAAGCGGCCAGCAGTAGCGTTACGAGGGCGAATTTTGCTGCATGCCGCATGTTGGCTATCACGGTACGATGATGGTGTCGCGCGCCTGGAGTTCAATGTTGTCGTTCGATTGCTTGTCGCCGCTGACCATCCGCTTGTAGCGCAGAGGGATCCTGGTATGACTGCCGTCGGAAGCCGTGCGCAGGATGACCATGGCGCTCGTTTTGGCGAAATCGCGGAACCCTCCGGCAACGGCCAGCGCGTCGAGCACCGTCATGGGCTTGATCAAGGGATAGTTGCCGGGTCTGGCGACCTCGCCGAGGATCGTGAACCGCTGGCTGCGCGCATCCTGCACGGCCACAAACACCACGGCCGAGATCATGTAGTTGTTCAGCGATTTTGTCAGTTCGGTGTTGAGCTGCGTAGTCGTAAGCCCCGCCGCCTGAATGTCGCCCACCAGCGGCAAGGAGATCTTGCCGTCGGAACGCACTGCGACCAGGCGCGTAAGTTCGGGCTCTTTCCACACCTGAACGTTAAGGATGTCGTCCTTGCCGATCAGGTAGTCGGGGTCAACGGCGATCACAGCCGGTGCCTGCATCTGAGGTGGCTTTGACCCCGCCTCAGCGTATCCGCTGGTGGCCAGCGCCGGGACGACGATGACGATGATGGCGGCAGAAAAGATAATTCGCAGCCAGTTCACAGTTCCCCCTGGCGTGAGGCGCTTAGTTTCGGTTCGCCGGCAGCCTCACCTTTGCTTTGCATTTTCCTTGCCTTTGCCGCGGCCTTCCGCCGCCGCCAGGCGTTGCGCATGATGAACGACATGCCGGACAGGTAAAGCACCCAGGCGGAAGGTTCCGGGGTCGTGGCGATCTCGTTCTCTTCGCCCGTTTCATGAGATGAAGGCAGGACCTTGGTTCCTGGAATTACGTGTCCAGGCAGAATCCGCGCCACGTGCGGGATTGGAGTCTCGAGGGCGTCTTCAAGCCCTGCATCCGGTGTGGCCTCGACGGCGTAATCCGACCCACCGAGCACCGCAATCAGTCGGTTGCCGCAGCGTACGCGTATTATGTTTTTTCCGTCCGTCAGGATGTGTTCTCCCTGCGGAATATTCAGCGTCCGCTTCGTGCAGTAAACCTTGTCCCCTTTGCGGTAGGAGACATGGAGCTTCATCGGCTGTTCCGTGCGCGTAAGAACGAGGGCCGAAACCCGTACGTCCCGATAGTGCGCATGAGTGACCGGATCGTTATGCATGGCTTCCACCACTTCCTGCCGGTCAAGCACTCCGCCAGCAACGATTGAGTATGGGAACACCTGCCGCAGCTGCCGGACCACGAGGGGCGGCGCATATAGCTCCGGCTGCAGGTAAACCGAGTGATACGCCCTGACGGTACAAAACGCACCCAACACGACCACCATGACGAGGCATAACGAAACAGCCCCGATCCGGCACCGCCGGCGAAAGCTCCGAAACCTCACTGGCTGTTTTTCGTAAACTGGCATCTGCCCACGAACTGGCTTTCACTGCTTATGCGACGCTTTTTGCCCCCGGGAGGACCGCAGCCGCTGCCGCGTTCTCCACGTAGGCCTCAAGGACGGTCGTAAAACGGTATTGGGATAGCACCTGCTCAAGGCGGCCGAGCATGCCGTGCAGTCCCGTGTATTGCCGCAGCCGCGATTTCAAGCCCACCCGCAACCGAGGCTGATCTGCATCGATTTCCCAGGGGTGCAGGTACAGCATCAACGGCTCCCCGTCGTCCACCACCCGCTGCAAACCGCGGGCGACAATGCCGAAGGGCAGAATGCGCAGATACGCGCCGCCGGCGACCGGGAGATTGCGCCCCCAGATCCGGCAGGTCGTGATGGGCAGTTCGAGCAGCCCGCTCGCGGTCCGATAAGGTCTGCGCGGAGAATCAGGATTATTGAAGAGATCGTGCCGAACGGGGTGAACACTGGAGCTGTATGCGAAACCGCATTCAGCCAGAATCTCCTGTGCCCACTCCAGACCGGGCAGCATCGAGAAATTCGGCGCGCGGTAACCGGCCACGCGTACGCCGGCCGCAGCTTCGATGGCATCCTTGGCTATCAGGGTGTCAGTACGGAAGGACTCTGGTGTGTGGCGACCGATCGCCCGATGCCAGTAACTATGACAGCCGACTTCGTGCCCCGCCTTCACTGCGCCAGCTACCAGCTCCGGGCATCTTTCGGCTACCCAGCCAAGAAAGAATAAGGTGGCCCGAACCTGGTAGCGGTCGAAAACCTCAAGCAATTTCCAGGTGCTGCGCTCGACCCTCAGGGGCATGGTGGACCACGCTTCCAGCGGCGCAGCCGAGGCCATGGCTGCCGTTTGAAAGTAGTCCTCTACATCGACTGTGAGCGCATTCAACATGGTCGTTCCGGGGATGCACTTTATGCTCGATTCCGGCGTTCGGAGCGAACTCCGAGCTTATGCCTTCAGTTGTTTACGGGGCCGGTAGATGCGAAATCCGCACACCAGAAGACCGGTGCCAAACAGCGCCAGCGATGCCGGCTCCGGAGTCACCGTGCTGTCTGCGTCGAGTTCGCCAGACATCGAACTGGAGTGCGGCCCGGTCAGGTCATACAGGCCAGCCACGTCTGCGGCTGTCGTTTTCTGGAACGAGAAATTCAGTAGGGCGTCTCCGTATGGCGCCATGGCAAACTCCATCAAGGTCGAGGAGTTCGAGCAGTTCAGCGTGGAGCAGGCCTGGAAGTGCAAGTTCGTAAACTCCAGCGCCAAAGTGAACCCCTGGAGTGATCCGGCTTTGCCGCCGAGGTCGATCTCAATCATGCTGATGGTGCCCGTCACGATACCGGTCGAGCTGTTGCCCAGCGTCACGGTTGCGCCGTTCAGTGGAGCAAAGTAGCCTACCCCGCCCGACACGCTGTTGAAGTTGAACGTCCCGGCTCCTGGAGAAATCGAAATCGGCTTGCCGGACAGATCGCCACTCGACATCAACAGGTTAGCGATTGACATGTACTGGCCGCCGCTGCCCGTAGCGTTGAAAGTCACAGTACCGGAGTCGACGTAAATATTGATCGGATCAGCGTAGGCAGGAACGCTGGCCATAGCTGCCAATAAAGCGACGCCCAGAAACAGCTGAACAACCTTTACCGAGGACTTGCTCATGATTGCTACCTCTCTGCTTCACGCAGAGCAATCCGCATTTTGCTGGACGCTCTACCCGTTCTCGTGCACGTGGGGTGCCACAGTGAACAAATAGTGAGGTTTGAACAAATCAAAGGAGTTATGCGAAACGACGCCCCGGCCTGGCCAAGACGAAGTTTGAAATCCGGACGGGTGTCCAGTTCTTGTACCGACAGAGTAGAAGCGCTACGGTCAAACGGGGTTGAAATTGAAGCTTGAGCTGGTCTCGTGGGCTATCCGGTGGTCAGATTACCAGTTGGCCGTAGAGCCCTGGCAGGCTGCCTGTTCGCAGACCATTACGTTGTTCACCAGCCAGCCATTGGATGCCGGCCACAACGAACCATTGCACTGACCGCCACTGATGTTGCTCTGCATGTCGGCGTAGCGGATCCGCCAGCTGGCGTCGGCGTCGGCCAGCAGGAATGGCTGATGCTCGAGGCTGTCGATCAGCTTGCCGTCGGCATAAAAACGCAGAAAGCCATCGCTACGGCCAGGGGTGCCGAGGTGAAAATGAACCTGCCAGAACTGCCAGCGGCCCTGCCGCTTGCGCGCTGCCGGATGGAAGCGCGTGTTCTTGATGAACTCATCCTGCAGCCCTTCGTGGCGAATGACAAACAGTTGCAGGTTCGATGCGCCCGCCGGAATATTCAAATCCATGCTGAGTTTGGAATGGGAAAGAGCACTGTGCAGCCGCCACAGGTGAACTCCCATATGGCAGGGCGCGCCTTGATACAGC
>CAINCZ010000096.1 GCA_903847195.1 uncultured Acidobacteriota bacterium
TCCTTCATGGGACCGATGACGGCATCCAGGGTGGCGTTGACGCCGTCGACGATCTTGCGGAAGTCGCCCTGATGGCGCGTGGCATCGGCGCGGGTGGAGAGCTGCCCGGCGACGGCGGCGTCGACCAGCAGCTTGGCGTCGGTAATGAGGGCTTTCAGGTGAGTCCGCACCTGTTCGATGGTCTCATTGATGAAGGCCTTCTTGCCCGGGAATTGCTCGAGCGGGGCTTCGAAGTTGCCTTTGCCGAATTCCGCGACGCAGGCCATGGCCTTCTTCTTGACGGAGATATGCCCGGCGACCATGGAGTTCACGCCTTCGGCCATCGTGCGATAGGCGCCCTGGAACTTATCGAGGGGGATGACGGCATCGATGTCTCCAGCATTGTGCTGGTCCGCCATTCGCGTCATTTCAGCGATGAACAGCTTTATGTTTCCGCGCAGCCGCTCGATGGCTTCGTTGACGAACGCCTTTCGGCCCGGGAATCGTTCCAGCTCCGCGTCGAGATTGCCGTTGCTGAACTCGCTGACACAGCCCATCGACTTGCGGTTCATGCTGATCTGATCGGCCATCATCTCGTTGATGCAAATCACTACGTCGCGATAGGCGCCCGCGTATTGGTCTGCCTGCACAAAATGGTTCGTGCCGGCTCCGGCCTTGAAGTCGCGTACCATGATACTCATTTCCGCCAGCAATCCCTTAAGCGTCGAGACGATTTGCACCAGGCTCTTGCCCAGTTGATCGCGATCGGAGGCGATCACGACACTCACTTCCATGTTGCCCGCGGCGACTCGCTCGACCGCCGCGGCTCGCTGCCGGAACATCTCCGTTACGGCGCGCAGGGCCGCGGCCAATCTCCCCACTTCATCGCCCGACTCGTAGGCGACTTTGACCTCCGGGTCTCCCAAGGCCACCTGTTCGGCAGACTCGGCCAGCTGCTTCAGCGGTCGAATCGTGACCGCCAGTGTCAGAAGCCCCAATGCCGCCGCGATGGCTGCGCCTAGGGCGGTCACGCCCAGCAGGATCGAAGTTGCCGCCCGAGCTTGATCGGCTTCTCGTACGCTGGTCTGTTCGACATAGGCCCGCTCCAGTTCCTTCAGGCGGTCGAGTTTCTCCTGCATCACCTGCGCGACCTGGCGGGCATCGCCGAGGAACACGTCACGAGCGGCCGCCACGTGGCCGGACCGGTACTCGTTCGTTGCCTGGTGCAACATGCGCTCCAGTTGCGCCCGGTCAGCTTCCAGTTGGCCGTAGATGCGAGTGGCCTCCTCGCCCCTTACCAGGCTCCGATAGCTGCCCGCAGTGGTGGAGAGCCGACGCTCGGCTTCGACGATCTTCGCTTCCGACTTGAGCTGGTCGGAGCGGTCGCGCGAATTGAGCAACTGCAAGGTCTGCGTGCGGAGCCGCTGGAACTGCCCCTCGTACTCTCCCAGGCTGATCGTGGCGGCGGTTCTTTCCCGATAGTCCTGTCCCGATCGGGCGGCGACTTGTCGAATTTCGATCATGCCAAAACCGCCGATAAAGGCGCAAACCAGCAGCATGAGGCCGAAGCCACCAATCAACTTGGTGCTGATTTTCATGTTCCGGAGCATCCGGAAGGAAGCGCATTTCAACATCTGGTCTCTCCTCGCCCGGCCCGCAAGGCTTCGCGCCGCCGGGAATATCAATACAAACATCGACTTGCTCAGCGGATTGCTTTACGCATCGCGAACAGCGCGGAGTATGGCGGACATTCGGAAAAGGCGATCAGGCCAGGCACAAGCGCGACTGCCGCCATCATCGGAAATCCTCCCGTGAGGCATACCCCTGGGTTTTACCTTGCTGAGCACGTTTGAGCCTCACCGCGGAAGTGAGGCTTGCCTTGCCGGCTTGCTTGCTGCGCCTCGTGCTGCGCGGGACCGGCGGCGCCTGTTGAACTCATCGGCAGGAAGTGCCGGCGCTGGAGGGAAATCGGATGCGGAGAGGAAGTTGAGAAGATCTAAGCCGGGCGGAACAAACTACACAGCAAGGTCGCGCGGAGGCAAATCCTGCAGCTTATGCGCCATGGCCCAGAGCAGGGCATCGATGCCGGCTCCGGTGGCGGCGGAGATGGGATAAAGCGCCAGCTTTTTGCGCGTGCAGTACCGCTTCAGCTTTGTCAGCTTGTCTTTGTTGGCGATGTCGGTCTTGGTGGCGACCACGATCAGGGGCTTGGCGTCCAGGCCGGCGCCGAAGCTCGCGAGTTCGCCTGAAATGGTCTCGAAATCTTTGACCGGGTCGGGGCGACCGCTGGCGTCCGACACGTCCACCAGGTGAACCAGGAAGCGCGTGCGCTCGATGTGGCGCAGGAACTGCATGCCCAGGCCAGCGCCGCTGTGAGCGCCCTCGATCAGCCCGGGGATGTCGGCTACGACGAAGCTGATCTGTTCCGGATCCTGCCCGACCGCAACCACACCCAGGTTCGGCTCCAGGGTGGTGAAGGGATAGTCGGCAATCTTGGGGCGCGCGGCCGAGATGCGCGCGATCAGGGTGGACTTGCCGACATTCGGAAAGCCGACCAGTCCGGCATCGGCCAGCAGCTTCAATTCCAGCCGCAGTACGCGCTCCTCGCCCAGGCGCCCGGGCTCGCTCTCGCGCGGAGCCTGGTGCGTCGCGGTGGCGAAGCGGGAGTTGCCGCGTCCACCGCGTCCGCCGCGAGCGATCACGATGCGCTCGTCGGTGCGTGAGAAATCATGCACGAGTTCGCCGGTGACCTCGTCGCGCACCACGGTGCCGACCGGTACTTTCAGCAGCACGCTGTCGCCATCGGCGCCGGTGCAATTGGAACCTTCGCCATGGCGGCCGCGCTGCCCCTTGTATTCGGGATTGAACCTGAAGTGGATGAGCGTGTTGTGGCGCTCGCTGGACTCCATGATCACGTCGCCGCCATGTCCGCCATCGCCGCCCGACGGGCCGCCACGCGGCACGAACTTTTCGCGCCGGAAAGCCACGCAGCCGTTGCCGCCGTCACCCGCCTTGATCCGAATTTTGGCTTCGTCGATGAACATAACTGCCTGCCGAATGAATCATGCCGCCCATGGGGCAAAACACGCGCAAAACAAAGGGCCCGGGGCGAACCGGGCCGATTCTGAATGGACTTCCGGCGTCGCCGCACCGGAAAGCTGCGGCCCGGCCATGCTGCCGCCGGGCGGAAGTTTACGCGGTCGCCTTTTCCGGCGGGACGATGCTGACGAACTTGCCCATCTGGCCGCGATCGTGGAACTTGATCACGCCAGTGATCTTGGCAAACAGCGTGTCGTCCTTGCCGCGGCCGACGTTGAGCCCCGCCTTCACGGGCGTGCCGCGCTGACGGATGATGATGGTTCCGCCGGAGACCAACTGGCCGCCGAAGGCTTTGTATCCGAGCCGCTGCGCATTCGAGTCGCGGCCGTTACGTGAGCTGCCTAAACCTTTTTTATGTGCCATAGCAATTCCGTGCTCAACTGGATTTCATGCCGCCGCGGCGGAGCAGGTCCGGACAGCGAAAACTTGACGCTCTTACGCCTGCTTCGCCGCAGCTTCGGCCTTGAAGGACTGGCCGTCGTAGGCGATCTCGGTGATCCGAACGGTGGTGAAGGGCTGGCGGTGTCCGGCCAGCTTCTTGTACTGCTTCTTACGCTTGAAGTGGAAGACAAGAATCTTCTTGTCCCGGCCTTCGCCGACGACTTCGCCGGTCACCTTGGCGTCTGCCTGGGGACGGTCGATTTTGCCTTCGTTGCCGACGGCGAGCAGTTCAAACTCGACGAGCGAATCGGTGGCTTCCTGCTTCTCCACCCGAATCACATCGCCCAACGCTACCCGATGTTGCTTGCCACCGGCCCGGATTACCGCGTACATACTCTCTCCTGTTGCCTCTGTCGAACCCTTCGCCTGGCACGGCGCAGCCCACGGCTGCCGTCCAGCAGCCCGCCAAGGGGTCGCCTGTCGGCTCGATGATCTCTCTTGCGCTTCCGAGGGGACTCCTGGCCCGTTTGGGCGGTTCGGCTTCCCGGCCAGTTAGCCCGTGGGAACGGAAAGGGCTCTGGCTTCACACGCAAACTACAGATTTTACCGTCTCCGCGCCCCTCCGGTCAATGCGGATCGCACGCCGCCCGTCCCGCAGCCGGCAAATGCCTGCAAAATGCCGCTACGGTTCGGTCGTGCGGAACCACTTCGACTCCAACTGCGGCGGCTGGTAAGCGTCCAGATAGGCCAACACCTCGGCCACCGTGGACGCAAAATAGTATAGCGAATCCGCGTAAGCCTTGATGAAGCGCTGCGCCAGCATATGCTCGAACAGCTCGGCCAGCGGATCGTAAAAGCCCGCCGTATTGAGAAACACGACCGGCTTGGTGTGCTGCTGGAGCTGCTTCAGCGTAACGATCTCCAGGATCTCTTCCAGCGTGCCGAAGCCGCCGGGCAGAGCCACGAAGGCGTCGGCCCGCGATTCCATCACCGCCTTGCGCTCGCGCATGTCGGCGGTGACGATCAGCTCCGCGGCATCGGCAAAGGCCAGCTCGCGCTCAACCATGAACCCCGGAATCACCCCGATCACCCGACCGCCGCGCGCATGCAGGCTGCGCGCCACCGCGCCCATCAGCCCCACATTGCCGCCGCCATAGACCAGCACATCGCCACGGGCCGCCATCGCCGTGCCAAGTTCGTTGGCATCGGCAAAATAGACCGGCTCGATTACATCGCTCGACGAGCAAAACACACAAACATTCATGGGAATTTGGCAATTGAGAAATCGGGCAATCCGCAGGTGGCCCGCTCAAGCCTGATTTTGGCTTGAGTGGGGCGGTTATGGGCGCGGCCCATTTCACCTACTGAATCAAGCTCCCGTTCTCTTCCTCGTCTTCCTCAGGAATGATCACGGCGGCAGCCACACGGTCTCCCGGATCGAGCGACAGCAGCCGCACGCCCTGCGTGGCGCGCCCGGCCTGCCGGACCTGGTCCGTCGGGATGCGGATGATCTGCCCGTACTGGCTGATCACCATGCCCTCTGACAGCTCGCTCACCAGCAGCACGCCGACGACCTTGCCGTTGCGGGCGTTGGTCCTGACGTTGATGACGCCCTTGCCGCCGCGCGATTGCAGGCGATACTCGTCGAGCTGCGTGCGCTTGCCGTAGCCGTTTTCGGTCACGGTGAGAATCTTGTCGGCAATCGACTTGTTCGCGTCCGCCGCTTCCTTCTTGGTGAGCTTGCGGTTGTCGATTTCGCGCTTGGGCGTTATCGCCATGCCGACGATGTAGTCGCCGTCTTCGAGGTCCATGCCGCGGACGCCGCCGGCGTTGCGGCCCATGGAGCGCACGCCGCCGTTCTGGCCTTCCACGTAATTTTCTTCAAAGCGGATCGCCATGCCCTCGTGCGAGGCCAGGAAGACGATGTCATCTCCGCTGCTGATGGAGGCCGATACCAGCTCGTCGTCCTTGTCGATGTTGATGGCGATGATGCCGCGCGCCATCACGTTGGAGAAATCGACCAGCGCGGTCTTTTTCACCGTGCCCTTGCGGGTGGCGAAGAAGACGTACTTGCCCGTGTCTTCCAGGTTGGGCACGGCCAGCATGGCGCGCACGGCTTCCCCGGGCTGCAGGGCCACCAGGTTGCCCACGTGCTTGCCCTTGCCGGCGGCACTGACGTCGGGAATCTCGTACACCTTGAGCCAGAACACGCGCCCTGTGTTGGTGAAGATGAGCATGTAGTCATGGGTCGAAGCCATGAACAACTTCTCGACGAAGTCGTCGTCGCGCGTGCTCATGCCGCGTCGTCCGCTGCCGCCGCGCCGCTGCGAGCGGTAGATGGAGACGTTGGTGCGCTTCATGTATCCGTTGTGCGAAACGGTGACGGCCACCTGCTCGTCGGCGATCAGGTCTTCCAGTCTGATCTCGGCGGCTTCGTCCAGGATCTGCGTGCGGCGCGCGTCGCCGAACTGCTTGAGGATCTCTTCCAATTCCTTGACTACTACGCCGCGTAGCTTCTTGTCGCTGCCGAGAATGGCTTCGTACTCGTCGATGCGGGTGCGGATTTCGCCCAGCTCGTTGACGATTTCGTCGATCGAGAGCCGCGTCAGGCGGTGCAACTGCAATTCGAGAATGGCGTCAGCCTGGCGCGCGTCAAAGGGGCGATCCAGCCGGCGCTCATAGGTCAGGCTGGTGCGGCGGCCGTTGGCGTTGACCTCGACGGTGCGTCCGCCAAAGAAGGCGACCAAATTCTCGCGGGCTTCGCCACGGTTGCCGCTCCCGCGGATGATGGCGATAACGTCGTCAATGCGGTCGAGGGCAATCTGATAGCCCTCCAGGATGTGCTCGCGGTCGCGTGCTTTGCCCAGCAGGAAGGCCGTGCGCCGGCGCACCACGTCATAGCGATGCTCCACAAAATAGCGGACCGCCTGCACCAGCCCCATCTCCACCGGCCGGCCGTTGGCCACGGCCAGGAAGATCATGCTGAAGGAATCCTGCATCTGCGTGTGCTTGTAGAGCTGGTTGAGCACGATCTCGGGCTGCGCCGCGCGCTTCAGCTCGATGACGATGCGCATGCCGTCGCGATCGCTTTCATCGCGGATGTCGGAGATGTCGTCGATCACCTTCTCGTTCACCAGCTCGGCGATGCGCTCAATGAGCCTCGACTTGTTCACCTGGTAGGGGATTTCGGTGACGATGATGGCCTGGCGGTCCTTGTTGAAAACCTCGATGGCGGCGCGCGCGCGCATCAGGAAGCGTCCGCGGCCATTTTCGTAGGCGGCGCGGATGCCGCTGCGGCCATAGATGAAGCCGGCGGTCGGGAAGTCCGGACCCTGCACGTGCTTGAGCAGATCGTCGAGCGTGACGTTGGGATTGTTCACCATCTCGATGCAGGCGTTGACGATCTCGGTCAGGTTGTGCGGCGGGATGTTGGTCGCCATGCCGACGGCGATGCCGTTGGCCCCGTTCACCAGCAGGTTGGGAATGCGCGTGGGCAGAACGGTGGGCTCCACCGTCGTGTTGTCGAAGTTCTCTACGAAATCGACCGCGTCCTTGTCGATATCGGCCAGCAACTGTTCCGCGATGGCCGCAAGGCGGGCCTCGGTGTAACGGTAGGCCGCCGGCGGGTCGCCGTCGACCGAGCCGAAGTTGCCCTGGCCGTCGATCAGCGGATAGCGCATCGTCCACGACTGCGCCAGCCGCACCAGGGCGTCATAGACCGCGCTGTCGCCGTGCGGATGGTACTTCTTTAGCAGTTCGCCTACGGTGCCGGCGCACTTGGAGTGCTTCTTGTTGTGCAGGAGGCCCATGTCGTGCATCGCGTAAAGGATGCGCCGGTGAACCGGCTTCAACCCATCGCGCACGTCGGGCAAAGCCCGCCCGATGATGACGGACATGGCGTAGTCCAGATAGGATCGCCGCATCTCCTCTTCAATATTGATGGGCACAATGTTGGCCGCGCCCGTGGGGCCGCCGCCGTCACCACCCGGAGGAGTAAGGGGAAGTTGCGGATTGTTGTCGTCTGCCATTGCTTCTCAAATCTTCTGGCCGGTGTGTCGGCCTGCCTTGTGTTGGACCCCGTGGAACCCGGTCCGAACCGGTGCTGCTGATGCGCTCACCAGCGCTCGCAGCGAGTTGCGGGCGAAGCCGGAAAATCTATGCTAAGTAATTGCTTCTACGGAATTTAAAGCCCAAAGCAGCATTGGTTATTATAGCACGGGCGACGGTTCGGCGGGCACCCCGCCGGAGCCCAGGTTGTACCCTGCACCCCGACCCCGCTAGACTCACAAGATGGGCCTTGGACACGATCACGCCGGACACAACCACCAGCGCACCGGCCGCGTCCTTAAGGCCTCGCTCGTCGTCACCTTCATCTACGTCGTGGTGCTGGTCGTCGCCGGTCTGCGCGCCAACAGCCTGGCGCTTTTGTCGGAGGCCGCGCACAACGTCTCCGACTTCCTCGCGCTGGCCCTGTCGCTGCTGGCCGTCTACTTCCAGTCGCGTCCGCCGAGCGCCACCAAGACCTTCGGCTACGACCGCGCCGGCGTGCTGGCGGCCTTCGTCAACTCGCTCGCGCTGGTGCTCTTGAGCTTTTACATTCTTTACGAAGCGGCCGCCCGCCTGCGCGCTCCGGTCACGGTGCAGCCCGGGTTGATGATGGGCGTCGCCGCCATCGGCGTGGTGATGAACGGCGTCATCGCCCTGATGGTCTGGCGCACGGGCGGTGCAGACCTGAACCTGCGCAGCGTGCTGCTGCATGAACTGGGCGACACGCTCTCGACCGCCGCCGTCATCGCGGGCGGCTGGGGCATCAAGCTCACCGGCCAGCAGTGGATCGACCCGGCGCTCTCGTTCGGCATTGGCGCGCTGATCCTGTGGTCGTCGCTCGGCATCGTCAAGGAGTCGCTCAACATCCTGCTGGAAGGCGCCCCGGCCGGGCTGAACACGGAGTCGATCCGCCAGGGGATGCTGAAGGTCGATGGCGTCATCGACGTGCACGACCTGCACGTCTGGAGCATCGGCTCGCGCTCCCACGCGCTGTCATGCCACATCCTGATTGCCGATATTCCGCCGTCAGAGAGCGAGCGAATCCTGCGCGACGTGCAGCAGGCGTTAAGCTGCGGCTTTCACATCAACCACTCCACCATTCAGTTTGAGCACACCATCTGCGCGATCGCCAACGGCTGCATAATTCCGGTCGGCCTCGCCGACGATCACGGGCACGCGCACTCGCATCATCATCATTAATCGACAACCGTGGCCGGAGCGACGGTCGTAGGTGGAATCCCCCGGTCTGCGATAACATCTAAATTGATATGAAGTTTTCCCATCACGCACGCTTCCTGGCTGCCCTGCAACTGCTGCCGGCCCTTGAAAGCGGAGAAGAGACCTTGGTCGGCGGGCAGGCCGTGCTCGAAGGCGTCATGATGCGTTCGCCCCACGCCTGGGCGATCACCGTACGCAATCCCTCGGGCGGCCTGGTGTCGCATGCCGAGCCGCTGGATCGTCCCTCCGACAAACACAAGTGGATGGGCTGGCCCATGCTCCGCGGCGTCATTACTCTGGGATACGCGATGGTGCTGGGTTTTCGCGCTCTGCGCTTCTCGGCCAATGTGGCCTTGGAAGAACCAGAGAAGAAGGGCGACGCGGCCCCCGCCGAAGGCCCCCTCAACTCCGAGGGTGCCCCACCCAAGCCCGATGTTGGCTTGAGTGGGGAAGTCGCCGCCGCGGCCGCCAAGCCCGCCAAGAAGTTCGAGATCAGCGGCTGGGTGGCCGCCGTCAACATCATCATCTCGGTCGGCTTCTTCATCTTCATGTACAAGTTCCTGCCGCTGCTGGCGGCCACGCACCTGAAGCAATATTCCTCGGCCCTGCGCTCGCAGATCGGCTTCAACGTCGCCGACGGCATCGTGCGCCTGCTGCTCTTCCTGCTGTTCATCTGGGCCACTTCGCTGTGGAAGGACCTGCGCCGGGTTTACGAATATCACGGCGCCGAGCACAAGACGGTCTTCGCCTTCGAGTCGGGCGCGCCGCTTAACATTCAGAACGCCCAGCGTTTTTCGACCTTCCATCCGCGCTGCGGCACCAGCTTCCTGATGACGGTGATGCTGCTCTCCATCGTGGCCTATACACTGGTGCCGGTCACCAGCTTCGCCGGGCGCTTCGCCGTTCGTATCGTGCTGCTGCCGGTGATCGCCGGAGCCTCCTATGAGGTGATTCGCTTTGCCGCACGTCTGCGCAGCCGGAATTCCAACTCGCCCGGCCTGCTCTTCACGGTGCTGACCGCTCCCGGCATGTGGATGCAGCGGATCACCACGCAGCCGCCGTCCGACGACCAGGTGGAGTGCGCTATCTCCGCCCTCGACCGCGCCCTTGAACTCGAGCGCGCCCGCGGCGGCGAACTGGTGATTGCCTAGCGGCCCCTGCTGCGCTTATAGCCATTCCATTCTGCTGCGGGTGCCCCGTCCTGACCGGTTTTGCTCGGGCGGGCTTTCACGGAAAGGCCGCAATCGGGCGGTCCGGCAATTTACAATGTTCAGAGATCAGGAAAGCGAATCTGCTGCGATTGCGTCCATGACGGCTTGAGCTTGACGCGGCAGGGAATGAAGCACTTATGTTTGACCGGCTGGAACAAATCGAGGCCAAGCACCACGAACTGGAGCAATCGCTGGCCGACCCCACGGTGATCTCGGATTCCTCCCGCTACCAGAAGACCGCCAAGGCCCACAGCGAACTGACCGCCGTGGTCGAGAAGTACCGCGAGTTCAAGGAACTGCGCCAGGGCATCAGCGAAAGCAAGGCACTCGTCGCCGAAGAGACCGATGCTGAGATGCGCGAATACGCGCAGCAGGAACTAGCCGGGCTGGAGTCGCGCATCACGACCGTCGAGGAAGACCTGAAGGTCCTGCTGTTGCCCAAAGACCCGAACGACGACAAAAACGTCGTCCTCGAAATCCGCGCCGGCACCGGCGGCGACGAGGCCACGCTGTTTGCCGCCGAGATGTTCCGCATGTACACGCGCTACGCCGAGACGCAGCGCTGGCGGGTGGAGGTGCTCTCCACTTCCGAGTCGGGCATCGGTGGCCTCAAGGAAGTGATCGCGCTGGTGGAAGGCCACGGTGCCTTTTCGCGGCTGAAATATGAAAGCGGCGTGCACCGCGTGCAGCGCGTGCCGGCCACCGAACAGCAGGGACGCGTGCATACCTCGGCCATAACGGTGGCCGTGCTGCCGGAAGCCGAGGACGTGGACATCAAGATCGAGGCCAAAGACATTCGCATCGACACCTTCTGTTCGTCGGGTCCGGGCGGACAGTCGGTGAATACGACCTATTCGGCGGTGCGTATCACCCACCTGCCGACCAACACGGTCGTCAGCTGCCAGGACGAAAAGTCGCAGATCAAGAACCGCGAAAAGGGCATGCGCGTACTGCGCTCGCGTCTCTACGAAATGGAGCAGCAGAAGCAGCAGGACGCGCTGGCGAAAGAACGCCGCTCGCAGGTGGGCTCGGGCGACCGCAGCGAAAAGATCCGCACCTACAACTTCCCCCAGAACCGCGTCACCGACCACCGCATCGGAATGACCATGCACCAGCTCGACCAGACGATGGAAGGCAAGCTCCAACCGTTCATCGACGCGCTGATTACGCATTATCAGTCGGAGATGCTGAAGGCGGAGTCGGCGAGCTAAGCTCGCACGGTGCCCCACATCTGCCGCAGTTAGCAGATGCGGGTTCGTGTGGCCAGGGGCCCAAGTTCGCGCCGTTCCTGGTGCCTAGTGCCCCACATCTGCCGTAGTTAGCAGATGTGGGTTCTTGTGCCTGCGGCCAGTGCGCTCTCCCTCGGGACCGGGTCGGGTTCCCCAGGTTCGCGCCGTGCCGTTCGGCACTAACCGGGGCCCTACAGCCCCCGCGCCCACGCCGGGCGAAGCGGGGCCTCTCCGTCAATCGCCTCCCTAACCTCGCTGAGCAGACGTTCTTTCTCCGCGCCCAGCGTCCCTTTCAGAATTAACCAGTTCGACGCATGATCGCTGCGGAAGACCGTGCGCCGCAGTTCCAGTCTCGAAAGAAACTGCTCCATCTCCGCGAACAGCTCGCGCTGCGCGAGCGGCTCCCACCCGGGAAATCCGGCGCGAAAACGCTGCTCTCCCTTCGGAAAGCTCACCACCAGCGTGGCCAAGAACTCCGGCTGCGTCAGGTTCGCCAGCCGCGCCGAGTTCGCCGCGTGCTGCTCGGACCACACCTTGCCGCCCAGCCCATTCAGGATCATCACCGACCGCCTGATGCCCGCCGCACCCAGCTTGTCCAGCGCATCCCGGGTGGTATCCTGGGTCTCGCCCTTGTTCACCGCCGCCAGCACCTCGTCGTCACCCGACTCCGCTCCCACGTAGACCATCTTCAGTCCGGCCGCGGCCAGTTCGTTGATCTCGGCCTGCGTCTTCTTCCGCAGATTGCGGGGCAGGCAGTAAGACGAAATGCGCCGCGCGTTCGGCAGATGGGTGTGAATTGCCTCGAGTATCGGCAGCAATCTCTGCGTGGGCAGCACCAGCGCGTCGCCGTCGGACAGAAAGACCCGCCGGATCTGCGGGCCGTATAGCTCTCCCGTGCGGCGGATGCTCTCGATGACCTCGCTCTCGTCGCGCAGCGCGAACTTCTTCTGCGCAGCGGTGTACATCTCGCAGAACGTGCAGCGGTTCCACGAGCATCCGTCGGTGACCGGCAGAATCAGCGACTCGGCCTCGCTGGGCGGACGGAAAACGGGTTCGACGTAGCGGATGGGGAGCATGTCTCAATTCCAGGTGGATAAACCGCCGGTGCTTCAATCAGGCTCACCTTCAGCATGAGTAAGCCTGGTGCCCCACATCTGCCGTAGTTAGCAGATGTGGGCTGTCTTGTGCCTGCGGTCGGTGCGCTCTCCCTCGGGACCGGCCTCGTGCCCCACATCTGCCGTAGTTAGCAGATGTGGGCTGTCTTGTGCCTGCGGTCGGGGCGCTCTCCCTCGGGACCGGCACCGTGTCGCGTGGAGGGGATATTCACTACCCCAGCAACTTCTCCACCGTCTCAAAGCTCAACGCCAGCGCGGCGTCGAGCGCGGCGGCGTCCTTTCCGCCGGCCTCGGCCATGTCGGGACGTCCACCGCCCGAGCCGCCTACCTTCTCGGCAATCGGCTTGATCACCTTGCCCGCCGGCAGCTTCGGCGCCAGGTCCTTGGTCACGCCGACGATCAGCGAGACGCGGCCTTCCTCATCCACCGAGCCCAGCACCACCACGCCCGAGCCGAGCTTGTTGCGCAGGTTATCGACCAGCGTGCGCAGTTGCGGACGCCCGAGCCCGTCGGCCCGCTGCGCCATCACCTTCACACCCCTCACTTCCCTGACCTGCTCAGCCGCCGAGGCCACCGAGGCCGCGGCTGACTTCATGCGAATCTGGTCAAGCTCCCTTTGCAGGCGCTTGATCTCTTCATCGCGATTGCCGATCTCACGTGCGAGCGCGGCGGCCAGCGAGTCTTCTTCGGCAACACGCACCAGCGAGCGGGTCACGGCTTCCAGTTCGTGATCGGCGCGGAA
>CAINCZ010000097.1 GCA_903847195.1 uncultured Acidobacteriota bacterium
CTCGACGCCGGCGCCGACGAGTTCATTCGTAAAGTCAACTTCGCCCAGCAGTTACCAGTCGTCCTGACGGCGGTGTTCCCTGCCATCGGAAATTCATCTGCTGAGATTGCGCTCCGGCGCATCTAACATCAACTTGGAGCTGGAAAATGTCTTACGAATTCCACCTGAAGAATTACGAACATTACGCCCGCCTCCTGCGCGCGGCCCGCGCCGAAGGCAATCGCAGTATGGCCGCCGAGGCTGCTCGCATGTTGCTGTTCCATCTGCGCAACCTGTTCCAGGCCCTACCCTCTTCGCGCCGCACCGCTGTCCGCACTACCCTGACCGTTCGCGCCGCCTGATTCCGACCCGTTCCAAGTTAAGAGGAAATTAGAAAGAAAAGTGATATGTGGCAGCCCGGGTGGCCTCTAGGGCGGGGGCTGCGCTCTGTCTATGCCGCGATTTTCGGGCAAAAAAAAGGCGCGCAGGACGGGGGCATCCGCGCGCACCAGACAAAGGAGACTCAGAAGAAGCGCTGTGCTAACTCAAAGGTCTCGAGCAATCTCGACCAGGAAGGCACCTCCAATTATCCCGAGGTCCGCGATGAGCAGCAGCCAGGGAAGGCCACTCAACATCTGCTGGAACAACTCGGAACCCATAAGAAGCACCTCGTCGAACTCTTGCGGGCCACCTTATCGAGTCCTACTCTATCCTGCTTGCTCGCGTGTGTGGGTAAAGAGTGTGTTACCCAAGTGTAAAGATTTGTGTTTGCCCGGGTACCCCTTTTCGGCTCTGCACAGGAATCTGTAACGCCCCGTGATTTGATTGGCGTTTTGATTTTCGAGAACTCTGGTTACACTCCGAAGGATGCGAGACAACGACTGGACGAAAGTTCTGGGGTGGCCGGGCTATCGGGTCTATCGGCATGAGATCGATGACCAGGCCAAGGCCCTGAAGCTGTGGGTGCGGCGCAAGCGTGGAAACCGGAAGCTGGCCTGCTCCGGTTGCGGGCGGAAGTTCACGGAGGCCTACGACATCCACCAGCGGGAGATACGCGATCTGCCGTGGTCAGAATATCGCACAACGGTGGTGATTGAGCTGTATCGAGTGCGCTGCCCGGACTGTGGAGTCAAGACGGAGAAAGTGCCGCAGTTGCCGAGTAAGGCGCCGTTCAGCAAGCGCTTTGAAGAGGCGGTGGGGCAGGCTTGCGAGAACGCGGCGGGCAGGCGGGTGGCACAACAGTTCGGACTGGCGGCCAGTACGGTGCGGGCCATCGATTTGCGGTATCTCGGGCGCTGGGCCGCAGCGCGACGGAAACCAGCGCTCCGGCAGATGGGCGTGGACGAAATCTACTTAGGCAAGCAGCAGAAGTTCCTCACGGTGGTGAGCAATCTGGAAACGGCCGAGCCACTGTGGTTTGGCCGCGAGCGCAAGCAGGAGACGCTGGACGAGTTCTTCCGGACCCAGCTCAGCCGCTTTCAGCGCAGCGCCATTCGGGCAGCCTGCGTCGATATGTGGGAACCCTTTCGGCGAAGTCTGCAACAGTGGGTGCCACGATGCCGCATCGTTTATGACAAGTTCCATATCCTTCAGCACGCGGGCGCGGCAGTGGACGAAGTGCGGCGCGCCGAGTTTTTCCGCAAAGGTGGCCCCGCCCGCGACCTCATTCGCGGCAAACGCTGGTTATTGTTGAGCAGTTGGGTCCACCTCGACCGACACAAGAAACGCCAGCTCAATGAACTGTTCCGCTTGAATCGCCGGGTGATGAAGGCCTATCTGCTCAAGGAAAGCTTGACCCGGCTCTGGGATTACCGCTACGAGGGAGCCATGATGCGCTACCTCCAAAGCTGGATCGACCAACTGCGTTGGCAACGGCTCAAGCCAATGGAGAAGCTGGCCACGATGCTGGTGAAGCACTTAGATGGAATCCTAAACTACTGCCGCACCAAGGTGCCGATGGGGGTGGTGGAGGCGGTCAACGGCAACATCAAAGCTTTACTACGCCGAGGACGTGGTTACCGCAACCTGAACTATCTGCTGCTGAAGGCTCAGCGGCTGGCGGCTACCAAGACCCAATTCCTCGTTTTCAGAAAAGCCGCATAGAATGCGCACTTCGCCAGATTCTCGCTCAGAGCCCCCTTTTCTAACAATTCTTTACAGCGGAATTAACCCATCTGTTGTAGAACCAAAGGAGAGCTTCTATCCATCAACGCAGGACCGGAAAGAGAAAGTTTACGGCAGTCCAATGGGGGCTGCGGGGTTTTGCCGATGATTGCAGAAGCCGTGCAGGTCGTGTCAGGTAGGCTATGAGCGTACTTTCCAAGATGTTCCTGTCGTTTTGGGCCGCCCTGATCGTCACGATCGTTCTTACCGTTTTCGTTCAACCCACCCGCAACGAAGCCAATCATGCTGCCTTCCGCGAGTCCATGTCCCGCCTGCTGGTGGTGCAAAGCCGGGCCTATATACAAGATATAGAGGAAGGGCGGCAGCCCGAAGTGCGCGCCGCCGTCGAAGCGTTGGGTCGCAGCAGCGGCATCCAGTTTTACCTTCTGGACGAGAACGGCACCGAGGTGACCGGCCGCGCCCTCCCTGAGGACGTTCAGCGCGCCCTTTCCGAGGAAGATAATGAGAACCCGGAAATCATCACCCGGGAAATCGCCGACGACCAGGAAAACCAGTACCGGATGGTGGCCCATTTCAGCGGAGCCCGCCGCGCCCGCCTGCGCTTTTGGTTCTGGTTCCCCCGGCTCAGCCTGCTGTTTGTCACCACGGGTGTCGCCTGTTTCGGACTGGCTCGTTACCTGACCAAGCCGATCGTCCGCCTGCGGGCGGCGGCGCAGCAGTTGGCCGATGGCTCCTTGCAGGCCCGCGCCGAGCTTGGCGGTTCGCGCAAAGACGAAATCGCGTTGCTGGTCAACGATTTCAACCGCATGGCCGAGCGCATCGCCACCCTCATCACCGCCCAGCGGCGGCTGATGACCGACATCTCGCATGAATTGCGCTCCCCGCTCGCCCGCCTCAGCATCGCCATCGGGTTGCTGCGCAAAAAGACCGGACCCGATGCCGCGCCCATGCTGGACCGGGTCGAGATTGAACCGGAGCGCCTCGACCAGATGATCGGCGAGTTGCTCGCGCTCTCGGCCGTCGAGAGCGGCCCCGCCCAGTCCGCCAACGTGGAAATCAACCTGGCGGATCTGGCCACCGAGATTGCCGACGATGCCGACTACGAGGCCAAGGGGCGCGACTGCCATGTCCGGCTGACCATTCAGGATGAGTGTGTCGTGTCCGGCAATTCCGAGTTGCTCCATCGCGCGGTGGAGAACGTCGTCCGCAACGCCGTGCGCTACACGGCCCCAGCCAGCACGGTGGACATGACCATACAGGCTGAAGCCGCGGGCGGCGGCTCGAAGGTCGCCGTCCTGCGGGTCCGCGACCATGGCCCCGGCGTGCCCGAAGACGAGGCTCAGAATATCTTCCGCCCCTTCTATCGCCTTGCCGATGCCCGCGACCGGCAGTCGGGCGGCACCGGTCTCGGACTCGCCATCAGTGAGCGCGCCGTCGTTTTGCACGGCGGACAAATTGCTGCTGCCAATGCCCCCGGAGGGGGGTTGATCGTGGAGATTCGGCTTCCCGTCACTGCCGCCGCTAAAGCTCAGCCAACAGCGGATTCAGCTCTGTGATTAAGACTCGCAGGTAATTTCAGGAACGAAGTACATGATCAATACTGATCGTTTTTCGAGCGATAATGGAGAGTCAACCCGGCACGACCTTTGCACCGCAACCTATCCTGCGAGAATTCTCATGCGCTGTTTGAACGCTCCTTCGCTCCGTCGCGCCGCTTTCGCTCTAATTGCCGCGCTCACCCTCCTGCCGTTTGCCCTCGCGCAGTCACCAACTGCCGACGCGCAACGTCCTGCCGGCGTGGTGAAATCGGTGCATGGCGATGCCGTGACCATTACGACCGATGCTGGCCGCGAAGTTCGCATCGTGGTAAAAGACACGACCCGCCTCGTGCAGGCAACGCCCGGCATGTCGCCCCAACAGCTTCAGCAGGCTCCGGCAGCGAAGCTCTCCGACCTGCAGCCCGGCGACCGCATGGTCATCCGCGGCACGCTCGCCCCCGATGGTCAATCGGTGGTCGCCACGACGGCGCTGGTGATGAAAAAGGCCGCCGTCGCTGAACGCCAGGAGCGCGAACGCCAGGATTGGCAACAGCGCGGCGTCGGTGGTCTGGTCAGCGTCGTGGACCCTGCAGCCCGCACCGCCGCCATTTCTGTCATGTCCTCGGCGGGCAAGAAAAACACGCTGATTAAGTTGCGCGACAATACCGTGATCCGCCGCTACCAGGCCGATTCTGTCAAGTTCGACGATGCCCAGCCGTCCACGCTGGCTGACCTCAAGCCCGGCGACCAGCTCCGCGCTCGCGGCGAACGTAACGCGGATGGCTCGGAGTTCACCGCCCAGGAAATCGTCTTTGGATCCTTCCGCAACATCGCCGGACGCATCACCGCAGTCGACCCCGCCAACGGCACCATCGTGGTCGCCGACCTCGCCACCAAGAAGCCGGCCACGGTCAAAATCTCCAGTGAGTCGCAGGTGAAGAAGCTGCCGGCGACGCTGGCCGAGCGGCTGGCGGCACGATTGAAAAACACGGGCGACTCCGCCACCGCCGCGGTACCGCCGTCTGGTGGCGGACGCCAATTACCGGGAGCCGCAGGCGGTCCGCCTTCCGGCGCGCCCGGCGGCCAACGCGCGGGCATGGGCATGGGGACCGACGGCGGCGCGGGCGGCCAGCGCGGCGGCTCCCCCGACCTGCAACAGATGCTCAGCCGCGCTCCCGATATTCAGCTCAGCGATTTGCAAAAGGGCGAAGCCGTGATGCTGGTGGCTACCGCCGGCTCCGCCGCCACCTCGCCCAAGGCCATCACTCTGCTGAGCGGCGTGGAAACTATCTTGACCGCATCACCCAACGGCGGCGGCGCCGCCATGTTGCTGTCGCCTTGGAACTTCGGCGGCAGCGCGCCCGACATGCCGTAATCCTATGAAACACCCGTACGATTTTTCAGGAGGCTCGATGGTTCCCCGTAAATTTTGGCCCTTGGCTTTGCTTTTTGTAATGTTGCTGTTGCTCTCGCCGCTCGTGTTGCTGGCGCAAGCTCCGACCGGCACGCTGCGGGGGCAGGTCAGCGACCCCAGCGGAGCCGTGGTGCCGAATGCGACCGTGACGGCGGTCGGCGCCGATGGAAAGAGCGTCAGCGCCCAGACTGACCGGCAGGGCGGATACGAAATTCGCAATCTGCTACCCGGCACTTATACCGTCAGCGTCACCGCCAAAGATCTGACCTTCAATCAGGAAGGCGTCGCCATCGTCGCCGGGCAGGCCAGGCAGCTGAATGTCACGCTCGACATCACCGTCCAGAAGGAGCAGGTCGAAGTCCAGGAGAACCCCAGCACGCTCGACATCAGCCCCACGCAGAACGCCGCGGCCATCATCATCACCGGTGCCGACCTGGACGCCTTGCCCGACGATCCCGATGAACTGCTGGCTGACCTGCAGGCGCTGGCCGGTCCCTCCGTCGGCCCCAACGGCGGCCAGATTTATATCGATGGCTTCGCCGGTGGCCAACTGCCGCCCAAATCGTCCATTCGTGAAATCCGCATCAACCAGAATCCCTTCGCCGCCGAATTCGACCGCGTGGGCTACGGACGCATCGAGATCTTCACCAAGCCGGGAACCGACAAGTTCCACGGCCAGGCGATGTTCAACTTCAACAACAACGTCTTTAACACCCGGAATCCGTTTCTCCACACGTCCCAACCCGGCTACGACTCGGAGATGTACAGCTTCAATGTGAGCGGACCGATCTCGAAGAAGAGTTCTTTCTTCTTCAACGTGGATCGCCGCAACATCAACGACCTGTTCATCGTGCAGGCCACCGGCGTAGGCTGCGACGGCACCATCGGCGGCAACTGCAACACCGCCGTCGCCAACCCCAAGATCCGCACCACCGTCAGCCCCCGCATCGATTACCAGCTGACGCCGAGCAACACCCTGACCGCGCGCTACCAGTTCACCCAGAACACCCAACAGAACGTCCTCGGCAGCACCTACCAACTGCCTTCGCAGGGATACAACGTCAACAACTCCGAGCATCGCATACAGATCAGCGACACGCAGGTCATCAGCCCGCGCATCATCAACGAAACCCGCTTCCAGTTCACCCGCGATTCGAACGGCCAGACGGGACAGAATTTCTCCCTCACCTCGCCCACCATCTCCGTGCCGAACTCTTTCACCTTCGGCGGCAACGACTTCGGCAACGTCGCCTCCATCGCCAATCAGTATGAGTTGCAGAACCACACCTCGTTCGCGCTCGCCAAACACATGGTGAAGTTCGGCGGCCGGCTGCGGGTTTATCAGCAGAGCTCTGCGTCAGACAAGAATTACAACGGCTCCTGGATGTTCGCCTCCCTTGCCGATTTTCAGGCCAGCAGACCCAGCCAGTACGTCGTCACCCGCGGCATTCCGACGGTCCGCAACACCTGGGTCGACGGCGCGCTCTATGTGCAGGACGACTACCGACTCCGTCCCAATATGTCGTTGAGTTACGGCTTGCGCTACGAGACGCAGAACATCATCGGCGATCACGCCGACTTCGCGCCCCGCCTCGGCTTCGCCTGGGGCATGGACGGAAAAGGCAAGAAGGCGCCCAAGACGGTGCTGCGCGCCGGCTTCGGCATCTTCTACGACCGCTTCGGCCAGAACCTTGCACTGCAGGCCGAGGAGTTTAACGGCGTCAATCAACAGCAATACGTTGTCAGTTCGCCGACGACCTATCCCAATCCGCCGGTCCTGACCACCACGGTATCGCCTACGATATACAAGCTCGCCAATAACCTGCGCGCGCCCTACGTGATTCAGACGGCGATCGGCATCGAGCGGCAGGTGTCCAAGGCCGCCACGCTTTCGGTTACCTATCTGAACTCGCGCGGCGTGCACCAGTTCACGCTGCTCGACGTCAATGCTCCGTCTGACCCGTTCAACGCCAACAGCCCGCGGCCGCTGGCGAGTCTCTACGGCACCAGCAACGTCTTCCAATACACCTCGGAAGGCATTTTCATGCAGAACCAGCTGATCACCAACTTCCGCGTCAGCATGGGACCGCGCCTGTCGCTGTTCGGCTTCTACTCGCTGAACTTCTCCAACAGCAACACCAGCGGCGCCAGTGGCGTTCCGCAGAACTCCTACGACCTGTCGAAAAACTATGGCCGGGCCAGCTTTGACGTTCGCAGCCGCGTTTTTGTCGGCGGCAACGTCGGTCTGCCGTGGGCGCTGCGGCTGAGTCCGTTCATGATGTTCATGTCCGGAAATCCGTACAACGTGTTTCTCGGACGCGACTACAACGGCGACTCCATCCTGAGCAACGACCGTCCGGGCTACGTCACCAGCGCGACCAATCCGGGCAACATCGTCAACACTTCGCTCGGCACCTTCGACATTGCTCCGACTGCGGCCAACCTGATCCCGGCAAACAACTTCACCGGCCCCGCACAGTTCACCTTCAACCTGCGCCTCGCCAAGACCATCGGCTTCGGCAAGAAGGTGGCGCGTGGCGCGGGCGGCGGGCCCGACGGTGGCGGTCACGGCGGCGGTGGTGGTGGTGGCCGGCGTGGCGGACCTCCGGGAGGCGGACTCGGCCCGGCGGGCTTGAGCAGCGCAGGCGGAAATCGTCCTCCGGGGATGGACGCTCCGGCGACCAGGCGTTACAACCTTACCTTCAGCGCCTCGGCCCGCAACCTGTTCAATCGCGTAAACCCGGCAGCTCCGGTCGCCAACTTGAGCGTGCCCAGCCTCGTCGGCACCTATACATCGCTGGCCGGAGGCCCCTTCTCGTCTTCGGGTGCCAACCGCCGCATCGACCTGCAGATGCGCCTCTCGTTTTAGCGCCACTCGCGCAAACAGCAAATCGGCTGCCGGTTACGGCAGCCGATTTCATTTCCAACCAGTTTCTACGGTCCGCCTACCCCTGCACTGACAGCAGGAACGGCTGCTCCAGCGCCTCCACAATCCAGCGCAGGAAGCGCACTGCATCGGCGCCGTCGATCAACCGGTGATCGTACGAGAGTGAAAGCGGCAGCATCAGCCGAGGCTCAAACTTCCCGTCCTTCCAAACCGGCTCAATCGCCGAACGCGACATGCCCAGAATCGCCACCTCCGGATGATTCACAATCGGCGTGAAGTAGGTGCCGCCCAGCCCGCCCAGGTTCGTGGTCGTGAACGTGCCGCCTTCCATATCTTCTGCTGTCAGCTTCTTGCTGCGCGCCTTGGCCGAAATCTGTGCCATCTCCACGGCCAGCTCGATGATGTTCTTCTTGTCCGCATCGCGCACCACCGGCACCAGCAGCCCGCGCTCCGTATCGGTGGCCACGCCGATATTGATGTACTGCTTGTAAATGACCTCTTCCTTGTTAACGTCCACGCTGGCGTTGAACTGCGGAAAGATCTTCAGCGCCGAGGCGCACACGCGCAGCGCAATCGCCGTGAGCGTCAGCTTGCCGCCCGCCTTCTCGGCCTTCGGAGCAAAGCGCGCCCGCAGCTGCTCCAGCTCCGTGATGTCGGCCTTGTCGTGCTGCGTAACGTGCGGAATCGTGATCCACGCCTGCGCCAGGTGCTCGGCGGTCTTGCGCCGCACGCCGCGCATCGGCACCCGCTCGATCTTGCCCCACTTGCTGAAATCAGGCAGCATCGGAGCCGGCGGAATCATCGTGTGCTCGGGCGGTTCAATGGGCGCGGCCTGCGCCTCAATCTTGGCGCGAGCGAAGGCTTTTACGTCGTCATCGGTTATCCGCCCCTCCGGTCCTGAGCCCGACATCTCGTAGATATTCACGCCCAGTTCGCGGGCCAGCCTGCGAATGCGCGGCGACGCCGGCACCGGACGATGCTCCGGGCCCGTCGTCTTGCCCACCTGCGGCATCTCAATCTGCCCATTAGTCGGCGGAGGCGCGCTGTCACGCGGCAACGCCTGCTCTTCCGACTTTCCCTCCGCCTGGATCAGCGACTGGTAGGCCTCACGCGCGGCATGGTCCTCCGACTGATGCTCCACTGGTCGCGTCACCGGCTTGGGCACTTCCTGCCGCGTCCCGGCCACGGCGCCATCCACCGTAAAGATCACCTGCCCGACCTTGACCTTCTCTCCCGGCTTGAACTTGACCTCACGCACCACGCCGCTGACGGTTGACGGCACTTCCACCACTGCCTTGTCCGTCTCCAGTTCCATCACCGCCTGGCCTTCCTTCACTTCCGCACCGGGTGAGATCATCAACCGCACCAGGTCGCCCTGTTCGATGTTCTCGCCCAACTCCGGCAGCTTGAACTCCGTGATGCCGGATGCTGCAGGCGCCGCGCTCTGCTTCGGTGCCACTGCCGGCTGCGTCGCCTCAACCACAGACTGGCCGACCTCTCGCGCTGCCGCTGGCTTGAGAACTTCCGGTATAGCCTTCGTCTCTGCGGGCGCGGCGGCCACCTGGGCGCCATCCGACTCCACGGTGAAGATCACCTGGCCGACCTTGACCTGCTCCCCCTGCTTGACCCGGACTTCCTTCACCGTTCCCGTGACCGACGAAGGCACTTCGACCACCGCCTTATCGGTCTCCAACTCCATCACCGGCTCGCCTTCGCTGATCTTCGCTCCCGGCGAGATCATCAGGCGTACCAGGTCACCCTTTTCGATGTTTTCTCCCAACTCGGGGAGTTTGAACTCGGTTATCACGATCGCATTCTCCTAGCACATCACCGGGTGAGGTTTTTCCGGATCAAGACCCAACTTCTCAATGGCGGACTGCACCGCATCTTTGCCGATCTGCCCTTCGCGCGCCAATGCCGAAAGCGTGGCCAGAACGATGTAGCGGGCATCCACCTCAAAGAAGTCGCGCAGCGCGGCCCGCGACTCGCTGCGTCCGAAGCCGTCCGTGCCCAGCGCCAGAATCGGCGAAGGCAGCCAGCGCGAGATCGACTCCGGCAGCACGCGCATATAATCCGACGCTGCCACAAACACTCCCGGCGCGTCCTTCGTGCACTCGGTCACATACGGCACCCGCGGCGTAGCCTCCGGATGCAGCATGTTCCAGCGCTCACACTCGTTGCCGTCGCGATAAAGCGCCTTGTAGCTGGTCACGCTCCACACATCGGCCGCCACCCCGAAGTCCTTTCCCAGTATCTCCTGCGCCTTCAGTACTTCGTACATGATGGCTCCGCTGCCGAACAACTGCGCGTGCAGCTTCGCATCCTTCAGCGTCGAGCGCCGGAAGCTGTACATGCCGCGCAGGATGCCGCCACGCACGCCCTCGCCCTCCGGCATCGCCGGCATCGGCAGTGGCTCGTTCGTGACCGTCAGGTAGTAGAAGATCGACTCACCTTCCACGTACATGCGCCGGATGCCCTCCTGCACGATCACCGCAATCTCGTAGGCGAACGCCGGATCATACGCCAGCAGGTTCGGCACCGGCAGCGCCAGCACGTGGCTGTGGCCGTCCTGGTGCTGCAACCCTTCTCCCGCCAGGGTCGTGCGCCCCGAGGTGCCTCCCACCAGGAAGCCCCGGCAACGCATGTCGCCCGCCGCCCAGATCAGGTCGCCGATGCGCTGGAACCCGAACATCGAGTAGTACATGTAAAACGGAATCGTGTTGATGCCGAAGTTCGCATACGCCGTGCCCGCCGCCATGAACGAACACATCGCGCCGGCTTCCGTGATGCCTTCCTCAAGGATCTGCCCGTTCTTGGCTTCCTTGTAGTACAGCAGCATGTCCATATCGACCGGCTCGTAGAGCTGGCCCACGCTTGAGTAAATACCCACCTGCCGGAACAGCGCCTCCATGCCGAAGGTGCGCGCCTCGTCGGGAATGATGGGTACCACCAGCGGACCCAGCTCGCGGTCGCGCAGCAGCTTGGCGATAATGCGCACCATCACCATCGTGGTCGAGGCCTCGCGCTCGCTGCCCTTGTAGAACTCTTCGAAAAACAACTCCGGCACCGGCTGGATCGGCGTCGCCCGCACCTTGCGCGCCGGCAGGTAGCCGCCCAGTTGCTTGCGCCGCTCGGTCAGGTACATGATCTCGGCGCTGTCGTCGGCCGGACGGTAAAACGGCGCATCGTGCAGTTCGGCGTCGGCAATGGGAATGCCGAAGCGTGAGCGGAACAGCGCCAGCTCCGTGTCGTTGAGCTTCTTCTGCTGGTGCGTGATGTTCTTGCCCTCGCCGCTCTCGCCCAGCCCGTATCCCTTGATGGTCTTGGCCAGCACCACGCTCGGCCCACCCGTGTAATCCGTCGCCGACTTGAACGCCGCATGGACCTTGATCGGGTCGTGCCCGCCCAGCCGCATCTTCGCCAGTTGCTCGTCGGAAAGGTGCTCGACCATCTTCAGCAGCCGCGGATCGGTGCCGAAGAAGTTCTGCCGGAAGTAGCCGCCGCTCGATACCAGGTACTTCTGGTACTGACCGTCGGTGATCTCGCCCATCCGTTTCACCAGCAGACCGTCGCGATCGTTCTGGATCAGGCTGTCCCAGTCGCCGCCCCAGATCACCTTGATCACGTTCCATCCCGTGCCGCGGAAGATCGCCTCCAGCTCCTGGATGATCTTGCCGTTGCCGCGCACCGGGCCGTCCAGCCGCTGCAGGTTGCAGTTCACCACGAAGATCAGGTTGTCGAGCTTTTCGCGCGAGGCCAGCGTGATCGCGCCCAGCGACTCCGGCTCATCCGTCTCGCCGTCGCCCAGGAACGCCCACACCTTGCCGCTGCCCGGCTTCTTCAGGCCGCGGTTCTCCAGGTACTTGATGAAGCGCGCCTGGTAGATCGCCTGGATCGGTCCCAGCCCCATCGACACCGTTGGGAACTCCCAGAAATCCGGCATCAGCCACGGATGCGGATACGAGGTCAGCCCGCCGCTGGGAGCCATCTCACGCCGAAAATCTTCGAGCTGCTGCATCGAGATTCGGCCTTCGAGAAACGCCCGCGCATAAATGCCCGGCGCAGCGTGGCCCTGGAAGTACACCAGGTCGCGATCTCCCTCTGGAGTCTCAGCGCGCAAAAAGTGGTTGAACGCCACCTCGTAGAGCGTCGCCGCCGACGCATAGGTGGAAATGTGCCCGCCGATGCCCTCGGAAACCTTGTTGGCGCGGATCACCATCGCCAGCGCGTTCCACCGCACCAGGCTCTTGATCCGGCGCTCCATCTCCTGGCTGCCCGGGAACGGCGGCTGCTGCCGCGAGGGAATCGTGTTCTGGTAAGGAGTCGTCGAGGTGAACGGCAGGTTGATTCCGGCCTCTCGCCGCGCGTGCAGCTGCAATTGCTGCAACAAACGGCCCGCCCGCTCTGGACCTCCCCGGCTCAGCACATAGTCGAGCGAATCGAGCCACTCTCGTGTTTCCAGAACTTCCTGTCCGTCACTCTTGTTGCTATCCACTGTTATCTCTCCATGCCTCACCTAAACAGATGCTACGGGCGAGGCAATCAATCCGGGATGGGCCTTCTGAATTGTTCAGCGATTCTCGTTTTGGTTGCGGCTGGCTGCCGCCCTGCCCGCGCCGGTTCGGTCGCAGCTTGAAATTGCGCCCATCAAGCTAGTAGCCTGAGCACACGCTTGTTTCGCGTTTTTCCCGAAAGGAACCGATTGTGAGTGGTCAGCCAGATTCCCCGAAGCCCCGTGTGTCCCAACCAGCGACCCCGTCGCCCGCCGAGCAGCTCGACCAGCTCTGCATCAATACCATCCGCACGCTCTCGATGGACGCCGTGCAGAAGGCCAACAGTGGCCATCCCGGCACTCCGATGGCGCTGGCCCCGGTGGCCTATGTTCTATGGGACCGCTTCCTTCGGTACAACCCGCAGAATCCCCAATGGCCCAACCGCGATCGGTTCGTGCTCTCCAACGGGCATGCGTCCATGCTGTTATACGCCCTGTTGCACCTAACAGGTTACAACGTATCGCTGGACGACATAAAGGCGTTCCGCCAGTGGGAATCCAAAACTCCGGGGCATCCTGAGTACGGCATGACGCCCGGCGTCGAAACCACCACCGGCCCCCTCGGTCAGGGCGTTGCCACCTCCGTCGGCATGGCGCTCGCCGAGCGTTGGCTTGCCGCCCGCTACAACCGCCCCGGACACAAGCTGGTGGACTACCGCGTCTACGCTATCTGCGGCGATGGCGACCTGATGGAAGGCGTCGCCCAGGAGGCCGCTTCGCTGGCCGGCCATCTCGGCCTCTCCAACCTAGTCTGGATGTACGACGACAATCAGATCACCATCGAAGGCAACACCTCGCTGGCCTTCTCCGAAGACGTGGCCGCGCACTTCAAGGCCTGCAACTGGAACGTCGTGCACGTCGCCGACGCCAACGACCTCGCCTCGCTCGACGCGTCTCTGCAGGCCGCACAGCAGGAAGCCGCCCGTCCCACGCTGATCGTCGTCAAGAGCCACATCGCCTGGGGCTCGCCCCACAAGCAGGACACCTCGACCGCCCACGGCGAACCCCTCGGTGTCGAAGAAATCCGGCTAACCAAGGCCGCCTACGGCTGGCCCGTGGATGCGCAGTTCCTCGTCCCCGGCCCGGTGCCCGCCCGCATGAAGCGCGCCGGGGAGCGCGGAGCCAGCCTCGAATCCGCCTGGAACGCCGCCTTCGCCGCCTACGAAAAGGCATTCCCCGAGCTTGCCGCCGAGTGGCGCGCTCTGCAGAACCACGAACTGCCTGCCGGATGGGATGCGGCCATCCCCGCGTTCCCTGCCGACCCGAAGGGCCTCGCCACCCGTGAATCCGGTGCCAAGGTGTTTAGCGCCATCGCCGCCGGCGTGCCGTGGCTGATGGGCGGCTCCGCCGACCTCGGCCCCTCCACCAAGACCCAGATCAAGGACGGCGGTTCCTTCTCGCGCGACAACTACGCCGCCCGCAACCTGCACTTCGGCATCCGCGAACACACCATGGGCGCGACGCTCAACGGCATGGCGCTATCGAAGCTGCGCCCCTACGGTTCCACCTTCCTGATCTTCTCCGATTACATGCGCCCGGCCATGCGCCTGTCGGGACTCATGGACCTTCCGGCCATCTACGTCTTCACCCACGACTCCATCGGGCTCGGCGAAGACGGCCCCACCCATCAGCCCATCGAGCAGGTCATGTCCCTCAGGGCCATGCCGCGCATGATCGTCATTCGCCCGGCCGACGCCAACGAAGTCGCCGAGGCGTGGCGCGTCATCATGGGCCTCAAGCACGCGCCGGTTTCGCTGGTACTCAGCCGTCAGGCCGTGCCCACCTTCGACCGCTCGCGCTATGCGCCGGCCGCAGGGCTGCGTCAGGGCGCCTACGTCTTCGCCGACTGCGCCAGAGAACCCGAACTGATCCTGCTGGGCACCGGCTCCGAACTTCAGCTCTGCGTCGCCGCCCACGAGCAACTCACCAAAGAAGGCGTGCGCTGCCGCGTCGTCAGCATGCCGTCGTGGGAACTCTTCCAGCAGCAGTCGGAAGCCTACCGCCAACAGGTGTTGCCGCCGCAGGTGCGTGCGCGCGTGGCCGTGGAAGCCGGAACGGCCCTCGGTTGGCGTGAATACGTCGGACTCGACGGCGCCATCATCGCCCACAGCGACTTCGGCGCCTCCGCCCCGGCCAGCACGCTCTTCCAGCACTTCGGCATCACCACCGCCAACGTCATAGCGCAGGCACGCGCCGTACTCGAACGGCTGAAGAAGTAACCGGCAAACAAAACGGCGAGGTCAGGCTCCGCGCCAGCCTCGCCGTTTCTATTTCCCGCGCCCCAATTCCCTCCGGTGGCCCATACTTGCGCGCAGTTCGCAAGTGTGGGGCGTTTCGCTCACGCCGACACAACCCAGAGTTGGAAAATCGCCAACTCTGAGCCACCAGCCATCTGTATGCTATATAATCTCGGCCATCCAGAGCTGAAGAAGATATTCCTGAATGTGGAGGAGGCATCAAGATGGTTCACAAGAGTATCCCTGTGTTTTGTCTAATATTGGCTCTATCCTTGTGCTCGTGCAGTAAAGAACTGAATAGGTCGAAGGCCCAATCCCTGCTGAACGAGTCCGAAGCGCTTAAATCGTGGAAGCCGAAGGTAACCGTACAACGCGATAAATGGGTAAACCCAGCCTGCATAGGAATATTTTCTAGGTCTAAAGAGCGAGGCAACGATATGCAACCATTCTATGAGGTTGTGTCTCTTTCGGCGAAAGGGCAGCAATACTTCGCTGGCTTAAGGGGAACGTTTGGTCCATGTGATCCTCAAGGAATGATGTGTAGTGTCAGCGTCTTATTGAATAAGCAAGTCGGAGAGGTGACGGGTATCGCTGGCTCAGGTGATTCGGAGCGGAACGTGGAATTTACGGTACGGTACGAATATCCTGAAGAGGTTCTAAACTGCACGGGCAAGTTCCCCGATGCAGCAGCGAAGGCGACTTTTCACCTGTATGACAATGGCTGGCGAGTGATGAAAGTTGGTAACCCATAATACTCGTCTTACCGCCATGCTTACGGGAAACTTAGGCCGGGTGCCCCATCCTCACGCTGGTGGCCCACATTCAGCGCGAAGCGCTTAATGTGGGGTGGTTCTTTAGCACTCTTCACACTTTGCCGAGTCCGGCGAAACTTCCCACATTAGCGCCAAAAGCAGGCGCAAATGTGGGCCACCTGCCAGGCGTTGTCTCCTATCCTTGCCGTGGCCCCTTCGCTCGGCTAGTCTGCGCTTTCAACGCATTCCAAGATCTAGTAAGCCAACTCGCTTCAGGCTCGGTGCCCTCAAGAGCGCGGCGAATTCGGGCATTGAACAACTCCACCTCCGAATCATCAGCACCCGACAGGCGGGTGGCCCACCCTTTCGCCTGCCTTTGGCGAAGGGTGGGGCCGTTCAACTTCGCCGGGTGCCCCATCCTAACGCGCCCGTCTTTGGCGCGTTAGGGTGGGGATGTTGACTTCGATTTCTCCTGCTGCCGGGTGCCCCAGGTTCCGCGCCCCGCCTTTGGGGCGCTAACCTGGGTCGAGAAACACCACGCTACTGCACACTCGCCGCATGCTGCCGGATGATATCCGCCAGCACATCGGGACCCCCATTCGCCTCCAACTTCGGATAACGCATCCCGCCGTGGTAATCCACCTTGTACGTGCTGAAGTACTCGGCATTCTGCACCAGCAGTTCCAGCGGTGCCTGATTGTTCCTGGCGGCGTTCAGCGCATCGCGCATCACCTCCGGCGACCACGCCCGCGAGTTCACCGCCACAATCTTCATCCCCGGCATGATGCCCGCCTTCGCCACCGGCATGCCGAACACCACATCCATAACCGCTCCCGCGCCGCCTTCCTCGCGGTTGATCGTCATACCCAGCGAATACGTCAGGTCGCTGTACTTCGCCGCCCCTTCGCGCGCCCGCATCAGCCCGGACGGCTTCTCGCCGAAGGTCAGCTTCCACCCGGAGCCTTCCACGCCGCCCAGCGGTGCGTGCGCCGCCGTGGACTTCAACTTCTCGTCCCAGAAGCCGCGCCAGTTGTAGGGCGCAACCTCGTTCAACGCCTTCACCAAATCGTCAAACGTGTACGGATTCGCCGCCGGAACCTGCCCCTCGGCCAGCGCCGGTGCGCCAAAGAAGAGCTTGCAGAAGTCATCGAGCGACCGCTTGCCGCCCGTCAGTTGACGTATCTTCACGTCGGCTTCCAGCCACAGCAGTTCGCCCTCGGGATAGTAGTCCACGCCGCGCCGCCAGTTGCTCCAGTTCCCGCGTGAGCGGTTCACCGGCGCAGCCACCGCCGTATCCAGCAGAGGACGCCAGTTGCGCCCCGAACGATACTCCATCCCCGCCGCTGTCTCCGTCAGCCGGTCACGAAACTGCTCGGGACTGAACAAACCGCTGCGCGCCGTCAGTATCTCGCCCAGGTAGGTGGTCAGTCCCTCGTAAACCCACAGCAACTCGCCCTTCATCGGCTGCGCGTAGTCCGGCGTCGTCAGCCCCGCTGGACGGCGGTACTTGCCGTTCCAAGAGTGCACGAACTCATGCGGCAGCAGCCCGGCTATCAGCATCAGCTGCCGCGGTTCAATCAAACTGCGCTCGCGCGAACGGCTGTCGTTCGATTCGTGATGCTCCAGTCCGAAGTGCGCCACGTGATCGCTGAGCGAAAGCAGGAAATGATATTCGCGATAGTGCGTCGCCCCAAACAGTCCCGTCGTCTCGGCCACCAGTTGCTTGAACTTCTTCTCCACCGCCGGCGGCATCTCGATGGCTGCCGCGCCATCGGCGGCCAGGTGCATCACCACCTTCGGCTTCACTCCGTCGGCCGTAAGCTGCACCGTGCGGAAGAACCTGCCGGCGATCACCGGCGAATCCACCAGCGTATAAAGCGACGCCGGCTTGAACTGGATCCGGCCGTCCGACTCCGCCTCGAGCGGCAGCGCCGTCCCATACTTCCAGCCCTGCGGCAGCCGCAGGCTGGCGCGGTACTGCACCTGCTCCGCCGCGTAGCCCTGCGGATACAGCAGCACCCAATTCCAGCTCAGCACGGCCATCTGCGCCGTCGCCGAAGTTCCCGCGGTGTAGCCGCGCGGCGTCTCCACCGGAGAGGTGTAATCGAGCGCCACCTGCAGTTCCTTCGCTCCCGCCGGCACCGTGACGTGAATGGCAAACATATCCACGTCGTCGCGCCGCCACTCCACCGTCTTTCCGGCGGCCGTGAACTTCAATCCCGTCAACTCGGTAATCGGACCCGACGGCCCGTGCTCACCGGGAATCCACTTCGCATACTGCAGCGTCATCGGCCCGGGTGCGGCCGGAATCGTCATCGTCGCCCGGAACAGCTTCTGCGGCGCTTCGCTGGCGTCCACTGCCAGTTGAATCGTTCCCGGGAAGCTCTTCTGTCCTTGCGCCGTCATCACGGCAGACAGCACCAGTGCAACCATCAGCAGCGCACAGCCTAGCTTGATCTGTCTCATCAGTTTCTCTCTCATGTCCTCAACCTGCTCGACGCCGGTTATGCTGCATTCGGCGCGATCAATCCCGTTTTAGCGCCTCAATTGTAGTTCATGCCCGCCCGCCCAAAACTGTCGTTCTGCGGGCCAAATCGCGTAAGATTGAATCCAGAGACTATGGTATGAAACTAACCGCCGATAAAGTACTCGTTTTTGACACCACCCTCCGAGATGGCGAGCAGGCCGCCGGCACTCGCCTTGGCAGCCGCGAAAAGCTCACGCTGGCCCGCCAGTTGGCCCGCCTTAAAGTGGACATCATCGAGGCCGGTTATCCCAACTCCTCGCCCGAGGACTTCGACGCCGTCAAGCGCATCGCCCAGGAAGTGGAAGGACCCATCATCTGCGCCCTGTCGCGCGCGGTCCCGGCCGATATCGAAGCCTGCGGCAAGGCGCTCGCCAAGGGCAAGCGCACCCGCATCCACACCGGCACCGGGGTCTCCGACATTCACATCATGGGCAAGTTCCAGGATGACCGTTACGGCAAGACCCTCGCCGACAAAAAGGCCAAGATGGTGCGCATGGCGGAGGACGCGGTCAAGCGCGCCCGCAACTACACCAACGACGTGCAGTTCTACGCCGAAGACGCGGGACGCGCCGACCCGCCCTACCTCTTCGAGGTCCTCGAGGCCGCCATCGACGCCGGCGCCACCACCGTCAATATCCCCGACACCACCGGCTACACCGTGCCCGAGCAGTTCGGCGCCCTGATTCGCGGCATCCGCGAAAACGTGCCCAACATCCGCAAGGCTGTCATCAGCGTCCATTGTCACGACGACCTCGGCCTCGCCGTCGCCAACTCGCTGGCCGGAGTTCGCAACGGAGCCCGCCAGGTCGAAGGCACCCTCAACGGCGTCGGCGAACGCGCCGGCAACGCCGCCCTCGAAGAGATCGTCATGGGCCTGCGCACCCGCCATGATTACTACGGCGTCTCCACCGGCGTTGAGACCCGCGAGTTTTACCGCACCAGCCGCATGGTCGCCGACATGCTCGGCGTCATGGTTCCGCCCAACAAGGCCGTCGTCGGACCCAATGCCTTCTCGCACAGCTCCGGCATCCATGTCGACGGCTTCCTCAAGAACCGCGAGACCTACGAGATCATGCGTCCCGAAGACGTCGGCTTTGCCGAGAGCCGCGTGGTGCTCACCGCCCGCACCGGCCGCGCCGGCTTGCGCGACCGCCTGACCAAGCTGGGCTACCGCCTCGACCAGCGCGAGCTTGACCTCACCTATCAGCTCTTCCTCGGCCTCGCCGACAAGAAGCTCGAGGTATTCGACGAAGACCTCGTGGCCCTGATGCACGACGAACTGCATCCCGAGGACATCGCCTTCCACCTCGAATACCTGCACATCTACAGCGGAACCTCGGCCATTCCGACCGCGACCGTGCGCATTCGCATCAACGATGAGGTCCGCCAGGGCGCGGCCATCGGCAACGGCCCAGTCGACGCCGTCTACAAGGCCATTACCGCCGTTACCGGCACCTCCGCCCGCCTGCTGCGCTACGACATCCGCGCCGTCACCAGCGGCACCGAGGCCATGGGCGAGGTCAATGTGACGCTCGAAGTCGGCGGCCGCAAGGTCGTGGGCCGCGGCGCCTCCACCGACGTCATCGAGGCCAGCGCCAAGGCATACATCGACGGACTCAACCGCCTCGGATAAGACGAAATCACCGGTGCACCAGTGCCCACATCTGCCGCTTTTGGCAGATGTGGGACGCAACCCCGTTCACGGCCCCACATCTGCCTGCTCCTGGCAGATGTGGGTATCACCGCTGCCCCACTTTTCGCCCGTGCGCTCCCGTCAAAAGCCACCTCATGCGCGAAAGTAATAGGGACTGGTCGCTCCACCTGATGCAATAAGCAGTTCTTATACTTCGTCAATAATTATTACTTTGACCCTATCCCCGGCAAGGTTGATTCTGAACTCCTCATACATTTCATTTCTCTAGGTTTTTATTGAAGTTGGAGGCTATGCACTCATGGATGTCCCGGCTGCCGGCAAGGACTATTTAAGTTACGATCGCGGGCCAATCGACTCCGAACTGCTCTCGCTGTGCATCGGACAGGTACTGGAAAAGAACGCCCGCGAACACCCGGACGTGGACGCGCTGATCGTCTGCCACACCAACGACCGCTTCACCTGGAAAGAGTTGCTCGTCGAAGTCGAGCGCGTCGGACGTGCCCTGATGGCCCTCGGCGTCAAGAAGGGTGACCGCGTCGGCATGTGGGCCACCAACTACACCGAGTGGGTCCTCGCGCAGTTCGCCACCGCCTCCATCGGCGCCATCCTGGTGACGCTCAATCCGCTCTACCGCGAACACGAACTCGAGTACGCGCTCAAGCAGTCGGAATGTCAGAGCATCATCATGATCCAGGGCTTCCGCGACTGCGATTACCCCGATACCCTGTTCGCCATCTGTCCCGAGTTGCGCGCCGGCCGCACCGGCCAGTTCCACGCCGCGCGCCTGCCGCACCTGAAGCACGTCATCTTTGTCGGCCCCAACTGCCCGCCGCAGATGATGCCCTGGCACGACCTTTGCGCCATGGCCGAACAGGTGTCCTTCGCCGAACTCCGCCAGCGCCAGAGCACGCTCTGCGCCGACGACGCCATCAACATCCAGTACACCTCCGGCACCACCGGCTTTCCCAAGGGCGCCACGCTGACCCACTACAACGTGGTCAACAACGGCCTCTACATCGGCGACGGCCAGCGGCTGACCGAGCGCGACCGCGTCTGCATTCCGGTCCCGTTCTATCACTGCTTCGGCATGGTGCTGGGCAACATGGCCTGCATCACGCACGCCTCCACCATGGTGATCCCGGCCGTATACTTCGACCCGCACGCCACGCTCGATGCCATCGCCAGGGAGCGCGCCACCGCACTCTATGGCGTGCCCACCATGTTCATCGCCGAATTTGCCCTGCCCGACTTCAAGAGCTTCGATCTCACCTCGCTGCGCACCGGCATCATGGCCGGCTCCACCTGCCCCATCGAGCTGATGAAGCGCGTGGTGGACGAGATGAACTGCACCGACCTGACCATCTGCTACGGTCTGACCGAGTCCTCGCCCGTCATCACCCAGACCACGCCCGATGATCCGCTCGAGATGCGCGTTTGCTCCGTCGGCCGTGTGCAGCCGCACACCGAGGTCAAGATCATTGATCCCGGCAGCAAGGAGATCCTCCCCCGCGGCGCCGTAGGCGAACTCTGCACCCGCGGCTACCTGGTCATGAAGGGCTACTACAACGATCCCGCCTCGACCGCCGAAGCCATCGAACCCGACGGCTGGCTGCACTCCGGCGACCTCGCCACCATGGACGAGGACGGCTACGTCCGCATCACCGGACGCATCAAGGACATGATCATCCGCGGCGGTGAGAACATCTATCCCCGCGAAATCGAAGAGTACCTCCACACCTGCCCCAAGATCGCCGACGTGCAGGTGATCGGCGTGCCCGATCCCAAGTACGGCGAGACGGTCATGGCGTGGATCAAGCTCAAGTCTGGCGCAGTCATGACCGCCGACGACGTCAAGGATTTCTGCAAGGGGCAGATCGCCCACTTCAAGATCCCGCGCCACATCCGCTTCGTCGA
>CAINCZ010000098.1 GCA_903847195.1 uncultured Acidobacteriota bacterium
CCCGCGCAATTCATCCACTGAGCAGTAATGCTCAGACGATACAATCCAATCCCTTCTAATGTGAGAAGTACCTTGTGCGCCTCCAATGCGCGTAAAGCAAGCGACGCTGCGCATGGGTAGAAAAAGGTGAGATGCATGAAGAAACTTATGACGGTAGTGGCATTGCTCGGGATGACGAGCATTGGCTGGGCGGCAACCGATCGCGAAGCAACGGTCGACCGTCTGCAGCATGCAGGCGCAGTGCTGCATGAGATTATGGCCGCGCCGGATAAAGGTATTCCGGAAGAGGTTCTGGAGCACGCAAGGTGCGTGGCTGTCGTCCCGCACATGATTAAGGGCGGCTTTGTCTTTGGCGCGGAGAACGGTCGGGGTGTAGCCACGTGCCGCACCGCAAACGGCTGGAGCGCGCCGGCGTTCTTTGCCATCACCGGCGGTAGCTGGGGATTGCAGATCGGCGTCGAAGGCGTTGACCTGGTCATGATCATCCAGAACGAGCGGGGAATGCAGCATTTGATCAACAGCAATTTTCAACTGGGCGGGGATGCCTCAGCGGCAGCCGGACCGGTTGGTCGCCATGCTTCAGCAAATACCGACTGGAAGCTGGAGACCGAAGTCCTCACCTACTCGCGCGCCAGGGGCGCCTTTGCCGGACTTACACTGACCGGCGCTTCAATTCGCCGCGATAACGACTCCACAGAGGCGATCTATGGGCATGAAGTCTCTACACGCCGCATTCTGCAGGGCGAAGTAGCGATTCCGGCCTCGGCAGGCTCGTTTCTTGAAGCAGTCAAAGACGCGAAGGCGCAAGCCGTCGCTTCAAGATAGCAATCGATCGTGGATGCCAGCGGGCGCCCGGGAAGGGTTCTATATTCCGGGCGCCCGCGGCGCGAAAGGGGCGCATTTATGCTTTGGACAATTTTCGTGGTTCTTCTGGTTCTATGGCTGCTGGGTTTCAGCTTCCATATTGCTGGCGGCCTGATTCACCTACTGCTGGTCATAGCGTTAGTCGTATTGATCCTTAATCTGGTTACCGGAAGCCGGCGCGGTTGGTGAGCAATCGGAGCCCAAGAAGTGTTCGACGGCTCTGTTCGCTGCGCCTACCCGGCATTGTTGATGGTTCCAGGGATTATTCTCCGTACGGCACCCAGATATTCTTCACCTGTGTGGCGTGTTGCAGGAACCAGCGGCCTTCGGCCTGGGCCGAGTTGAACCAATCGTACTGATGGCCGTCGTTGGTCCACACCTGCTTCATATTGCCGATGGAGGCAGTTCGCGCCATCGCGGCTTCCACGTTGCCGAGGAAGCTCCAGATAGCTTCGACACCGTCGTGCTCGGCCAGTGTCTTGCCCAGCTCCGCCGGCCTGCCCGCCACCAGATTCACAACTCCGCCGGGCAGATCGCTGGTGTCGAGCACCTGATATACGTCGCCCAGAATGAGCGGGTAGCGTTCAGAGGGCACGGCAACCACCGTATTCCCCACAGCGATAGCGGGCAGCACCAGCGAGAGCAGCCCCAGCAGCGGAGCTGCAGTCGGAGCGAGAATGCCGATGGTCCCCACCGGTTCAGGCATGGCGATGGTGATATTGCGCCCCGGCGGATGATGCACGACTCCGTCGTATTTGTCTGCCCACGCGGCGTAGCTAAAGATGCGCTGGATGGAGAGATCGGTTTCGATGACCGCCTGTTTCTCTCCGACTGCCGCGGCAAGCCGGTGCGCGATTTCGTCACGCCGCTGAATCATGTTTTCGGCGATGTAATAGATGACCTGCGCGCGGAGACTAGCGGTCGTTATTGCCCAGCCGGAGGCAGCGCGCGCCGCTTCTACCGCATTGCGAATGTCTTTGCGGTTGCCGAGGGGCGCCTCGCCGAGCAACTGGCCTTCTCGTCC
>CAINCZ010000099.1 GCA_903847195.1 uncultured Acidobacteriota bacterium
CTAGTGAGGAGGCCTATGAAAGTTCTAACTTTGGTATTGGCAATGCTTCTGCTGGCCGCAGTGGCATTGTCGGCTGCTCCCGCTGGTGCAACGTTTCATCTGAGCGCATCTCAGGGCTTCGATTTCAGCACCGGACGGGTTGTAACCGGCGGCAATGAGGCCGACCTCACTTTTACATACCGGGTGCGCCGAACGGGCGTGATCAGCTACCTCTCCGCGCCGAAGATCGAGAGCTTTCGCGCGATCCCAGCGGGTCTCAGCCCCAGGCAGGTCGAGAAGTGGAAAGGAACCGTGAGCACGCCCAGCCCGGGGTATTACATCATCAAGTCAAGGTCGGGACGCTTCTACGCCGTGCGCCTCGTCAGTTTCGAACATCCGGGGAATGTCGCAGCCAAATGGAAAATGAGCTTCGACTGGCAGGAACTCGTGGCAGACGCAGGTTCTGGAACGCTGGTGCCGCGCCCATAGAGGCCGCGAACCTCGTTGGGAAAATGCAGCAGGCCGCCAGATTCTGGCGGCCTGCTTTTCTTGCGGGCGATCCTGCTCTTGTTGCACCTTCCGGCATTCATTGCGCTGGGAAAGGCTTGCCTCCCGAAATATAGGTTCCGATCCGGTTGCCGCGCGTAATCGGCAAAAGCAAGTGCGAAGGGTACTGGGTATTGTGGTGGATCGTCACGTGCGAAGCCGCCGACCTTGTCAGTGCTCCGACCCCGATACGCTCCAGGAACATCGTGGGCTTCTCGTCATCGGCTGAGCGGACGCGAAGCGCCAGCCGCTCTCCTGCCTTCAGCAGGATTCCGTAGGGGCGCAGTTCAATATCGAACTCATAGACCTCGCCCGGCAGCAACGGATCGCGCCGTGCGTGGGTATGGTAAGGCTGCCAGGGCTGGGACCGCTCCGAATCAAGTTCCCTTTGCGAACCGCGCAGCCAGCCACGAGTGAGCAGCTTCTCGTTCCCGGCCGCGTCGATGTGCCACAGGCTGGTGAACCACAACACCTCCGTGTCCGTCGTCGAAGCGTACAGCTTCAGCGCAATCGGGCCGCAGATTTCAGTGTTTTCGACCATGGTGGGAGTTGTGAAGGCCGCTCCGCCGTGGGCAAACCACGAGTCCTCATAGGTCGTAGTGCCCTCGTTCGGCCAGAACTCGTGCTCGGAGAGCAGCCCACCGGCATGCAGGTAAAACGGAGTGAACTGGGTGCCGGGAATCGGCCACTCGTCAGCCGATCTCCACTCGTTGGCACCGACGATGAAGACGTTGACCGGCGGCTCGGCCATCAGCCCGGTATCGACACCCTTCAGCCAGTGGTCGAACCAGCGCAACGATTCAAACGAGTATTGGTAAAGCGGCCGATCGAGATAGATGGGCGGTCCCACGGTGAACCTCTTGGGACCCGCCCAGCGGTCCCAGGCGCGCACGTCCCCGGCCAGGTGCAGTCCGAAGTTGCCCCAGTCGGCTCCGAAGTAGCCCGGCAGATTGCCCGCGCGGGGCCAGTCCACCGCACGCTCCTTGTGGTAGTCGTTGTAGAGCGGATTGAGCAGAATCTCTGCGATCAGCGGATTGACGCCCGCGTCCGGATTGCGCACGATGTTCGCCAGCAGCGGCACGCCCATGAGTTCCGGATCGGCCAGTGCGCGCTCCACTGCCTCTTTGTATCGTCCCTCGCCCCATTGTTCCTTGAGCTGATTACAGAAGCGGTACTTCGGGGCGTAGGCCTGCAACCAGTAGGTGGAGAAACCTTGGCTCAGGATGCCGCCACGATAGTATGCGTCACGGTAGCCGTCGCTCCAGCCATACATGGCAAAGATCGTCTTCAGTCCCGGCGGCCGCAAGGCGGCAACTCGCTTTTGCACCACGGAGAAGTAGGAGACGCCGTTCATGGCGATGTTGCCGTCGCACCAAGGCTCGTTACCAAGCCAGCCGATCACATCGCAAATGTCGGCGATACTCTGCTGATCCGGCACAAGATTTCCGAAGTAGCCATCAGAGCCGTAGGTGCCACGCAGGTTGGCAATCACAAAGCCATAGCCGCGGCGCACATAGAAGTTGAAGTCTCCTACTTCGAGCGAGCCGCGGTCGCCTCGCTTGCCGGGAAAGAACTCCGGCACCATCTCCATTGCCTGCTCGGCGCGGTCGTAGGGACTGATCATCAACAGCGCCGGGAACTTACCCGAACCGCTCGGGCGATAGACATCTGCCATCAGCTTCATACCTCCACTGATGGGGACGGTGACGTTGCGCTCTACCGTTACTTCGAACTGCCGCCTGGAAGTCTGCCAGTTTTTGGAAAGCATCTGTCTGCTCCTGCCGCGCGATTGGAAGATCAAAATCCGTGGTTGGTGCTCGGGGACGTCTGCCTATGAAAGCGGCAGACATCATATCCCTTAAAGGCGGTGACGCAAACTGGAATGGGAGATTGTTCAGAAGATCAAAGCTGAGGGGAACCATGGCACGCTTCCCTGCTTTCGGCAGGGAGTCAGCGCGGGGGCCGAGGGCAGATGCTTCAGGCCTTTTGAATCCAGTTGCGGTTCGTTTCCTTTACATAGAACCGAACCACGGTGCCGCAATTTCGACATAGTTCCGCCTTAAGCGGTTCAACCGTGACAAAGATCTTCGCCGTCTTGTAGCGCAGGCCCGTGGAGCCGACTTCCACGCTCTGGTTTACCTCCAGACCGCCGATCAGGTCGCTGCCGCCGCAGTGCTGACAACGGCCGGTTTGAGTGGCCGGCGTGCTGAAACCAAACGAGGTCGTATCCTGAGTCATCCCTGCTCCAGTCTTAAGGCAAGTCGGCACGCAAAGGTTACAAACCAGTTTCGCTGCTGGCCGTGCGCCGATGCCAGTATGCCCGAGAACAGAAATAGCTGCATGACTTTTCTCCCGGGTGCGGGCAGGCGTTTTATTGGTGCGACTCGCAGGCAGATCAAGACATCGCCACCGCAGTTCCTGACCTATGGTTCAGGCAAGCAACGGCCATGGATAGGTACCCGTGGCACTACTTTCTTAATGCGCAATTCCATTGACCCGCAGTACAACTGCTGATAAAAGTTGCAGGATGTTCCACCACATAGCCGGATTGCACGCCTGCGGGCGCCGATCTCGGAGCCGAACGGTCGATCTCTGCGGTTTGTCGTCGGGCCCAAGCTTTTGAAACTGAACGTTTTTGTTTCGGACAAGGAGGCAGAATGCGCCGGTATCTCATCGTTTCCATCGTGATTCTCATCTGCACTGGATTGCTCAGCGCGCAGGGACCGCCAAAGGGTGGCCCGTCGAAAGTAATAACGCTCGACGAAAAGGTTGTGTCCAGGTGCGCCGACCCTGCGACGGGCCTGAGAAGTTCCACCAACCTGCCGCCGGGAGGGGGCACGGGAATGATCTCCCTGTCGGGCAGCGTCTGTAACCGGGGAACGGTAGACTACACGGGCGCCAAGCCGCTCGTTGCCCGTTACATCGCCTACACCGCGCATCCGCCGACCGGTTTTGCCGTGGAAGGCCAAAAGATATTGGCCGATATCGAGATCGGCAGCACCCTGAAGAAGGGTGAGTGCAAGGACGTCAACCAGACTTATCAGGTCCCAAACGTGGTCTCGTGGGGCAAGCCCGCCGCCAATCTCCCAGCAGGCCAGGTGCCTGCCCGCAAGATGATTAGCTTGTGCGTTCTGAAGGACAAGAGCGCAGCCAAATTCACCAGTGCCGAGAATTGCGGCTCCGAAAACGACTGCTCGGAAGTCAGCTACGACTACACCGAGAAGACGTAGCTATCGCTGTATGCTGGCCGGCTGCGGTGAAAGCGCAGCCGGCCATTTTCTTTTGCCCGCCTTCCCGCAAGCGCGGGGCCACGCCTCACACCGGCCATAGCTTCAGCGCGGTCTGGGTGAGGATCTCCTGCCTGGCAAGCGCCGAAAGCTCCAGTCCGGAAAAGACTTCAGGTTTACCGCCATCTCCAGAAGTCTGAGGGTGCGAAGTTATCTCGCATCCTGTGCTTTGAGTTGGACCCGGTCACGCTGAAAGTGCCTCTCCGGCGGCGTTGCCGCCTCCGCCTCGCCTCCCGGGGCTCATCCACGGCAACGATACGACCTGATTCCCACATCGGGCCGCGTTCCATTGCCGACTAGCCGCCTCTGAAATCGCCGCGCCCGGCAGCTTCAATCCGGCAACCTGCATTGCACAATCGGCTCGTGCCGGCACTGGATTCGCCCCCGGCAAGCCAGTCAGCTGCCCGGCAATCGCAGCGCGCCTCAGCTCTGCTGCTCTGCAAAGGACGGTAATGCACCACCTGTCAGCTCGTTTACGCTCTCTTTCCGCATTGCTATCGGTCCTGCTCCTCACCGCGTCGGTCACCTTCGCGCAGGCCGCGCGTTCCCTCGTAGTCGACGCCATCGACGAGCGCCGCATGGTCACCCTGTCCGGCCATCTTCACCCACTGGCACAGCCGCAGTATGAGAGCTCGACCGTGCCCGATGAGCACTCGGTGCAACGCATGCTGCTGCGCCTGTCACGCACGGCAGAGCAACAGGCGGCGCTGTTGAAGTTACTGGAGGATCAGCAGAATCCTGCCTCGCCGGATTTCCGTCGCTGGCTGACGCCCAGTGAGTTTGGTCAACGCTTCGGCGCCGCCGACAACGACCTTGCGGCGCTCACCGGCTGGCTTGAGGGCCGGGGGTTCGCTATTGAACGCGTTGCCGCCGCGCGCAATCTGGTTGAGTTCTCGGGCACGGCGGCGCAGTTGCGGAGCACCTTCCATACCGATCTGCGCCAGTACACTTTCAACGGCCAGGTATACCTGGCCAATGCCGGTGAACCCAGCATTCCAGCGGCATTCGCACCGCTGGTGCGCGGCTTTGCTTCCCTCAACAACTTTCCCCGCAAACGACTCTCTCACCCTGCGGGGAACTTCGTGCGCACCCCGGACAATCTCGTAGCTCCTCAGTACACCGTCACCAGCGGCGGACAGACCTACTATGCCGTGGGACCTGCCGACTTCGCCGTCATCTACAACACCGCGCCATTGCTGCAAAGCGGCACCAACGGCGCCGGGCACACCATCGTGCTCCTGGGGCGCAGCAACGTGCGGACCAGTGATATTACGGATTTCCGCACATTGTTCGCTCTCGGCGCAGGCAACACTAAGGTGATCCTCGACGGCCCCGATCCCGGCATTGTGGCCGGCGACGAAGACGAATCGGTACTGGACCTTGAGTGGGCCAGCGCGGCTGCACCCGGCGCTACAGTCCTGCTGGTTTCTGCTGCCCACACGAGCACAACCAGCGGCCTGGACCTGGCTGCCGCCTATGCCATCGAACACAATCTCGGCACCGTGATCAGCGAAAGCTATGGCCTCTGTGAGGCCTACCTTGGGACCAGCGGCAACGCTTTCATGGAAGAACTCTGGCAGCAGGCGGCCGCGCAAGGGACCAGCGTAACCATCGCCTCCGGCGATTCCGGGGCGGCTCTCTGCGACAATCCGAACACCTCGTATGTCGCTGCCAACGGACTCTCCGTCAATGGCCTCGCCTCGACCTCCTACAATGTTGCCGTCGGCGGCACCGACTTCGACGATGCGGGCACACAGTCCACCTACTGGAACGCACAGAACACGACCACTACGCATGCATCGGCACGGTCCTACATTCCGGAGATGGCCTGGAATGAGAGTTGCGCCGCCTCCGCCACCGCTTCAAGCTTGAACGTCTGTCCGCTTCTGTCCAACTACGGAACCCCTGCGGCAAGCCTGAACCTCTGGGCCGGGTCGGGCGGCGCGAGCAATTGCGTCGCATCAACCACGACGGGACCGATCACCCAGTGCCTGCACGGGCGCAGCAAACCGAGTTGGCAGGCCGGTCCGGGAGTTCCTGCCGACGGCGTCCGCCACTTGCCGGATGTAGCCCTGTTGTCCGCTGCCAACAGCGACAGCCGCAGTTTCTACGTCGTCTGCCAAGCGGACAAACTGCCGGCCGGTTATTCCTCCTGCAAGGCAAGCGCGGCCGGCATCTACTTTTCCGGCGCCGGAGGGACATCGGCGGCGGCGCCGAGTTTTGCCGGAATTATCGCCTTGGCGGCGCAGAAGGCGGACACTCGCCTGGGCAATGTAAATGCTCTCCTCTATAGTCTCGCCGCCAGCAGCGGCGCCTCTTGCGCTTCGTCTGTTTCCTCTGCTTCCAGTTGCCTGTTTCACGATGTGGTCAAGGGCAACATCTCCGTTCCGTGCGCGGCCGGGTCGCCCAATTGCAGCGTTGTGACAGGCTCTTCGACCGGAGTGCTCGTCACCACAGATCGCCGCCCAGCCTTCGAGGCGTCGTCAGGATACGATCTGGCAACCGGGCTAGGTTCCGTGAATGCAGCAGCTCTGGCGGCCGCGATCGCCGCCGCACCCGCGCCTGCGGTTGCAACCGTCACGTCGCTGTCTCTCAACGGATCGAGCACTTCCCTCTCCGCGCGGCACGGCGACCTGGTACAGATCAACGTTGCGGTGAGCCCGTCTGCTGCTACCGGCGCCGTCTCGCTCACCAGTGCGAATGGGACGATCACCTCTGCCCCGCTGGGGACGGGCAGTGCGGCGTGGAGTTCGCGGCTGTTCCCCGGTGGCAGCTACACCCTGTCGGCGCATTATGCCGGTGACGCGGCGCATGCCGCTTCCAATTCCAATAGCATCGCCGTCTCCCTCTCAGCAGAGTCCAGCCGGACCCTGGTCAATCTCGTCAGTCTTGACCAGAGCGGCACGCCCATTGCCTATGGCTCGACCAGCATCGCTTACGGCTCGAACTACCTTCTTCGCGTAGACATTGGCGACGCCGCAATGGCTTCATCGCTCGTCGCGGCGCCGACCAGCACCTGTGCGTCCGGCGAGGCCACCTGCCCAACCGGAAGTGTGAGTCTGACGGCGGACGGCACAGCGGTGGGCACCGGCAGCAAACTACTAAGCCGGGGATCGGCAATTTACGAGGGGCTGCAGTTACCGGCGGGCAGCCATCACCTTGCCGCCGCATACGGCGATGATGCCGGATACACGGCGAGTTCCGGCGTCACCGACGTTGTAATCAGCAAGGCGCATACGGCCGTAACCGCAACAACGGCAGCGGGAGCATATGAGTACGGCGTGCCGCTGTCCGTCACCGCGCAACTGGCGACCACCAGCTACGGGGCCTCTCCCTCCGGTACCATCACTCTCTTCGATAACGGCGCACAGGCGAGCGGCAGCCTGCAGTCGGTCGCGCAGCTTTCGACGCCCGGCGTCCTGCCGCGCTATGCCGCCCTGGCCTACTCCGGCCAATTTGTGCCGCCTTCGCTCGGCAGTCACACGCTGTCGGTTGCCTATGCCGGCGACAATGACTACGCGGCGGCCTCCTCAGGGCCCATCAGCATCAGCATCGGACCCGCCACGACATTGATTAGCGCGACCAGCATCGCCCCGGCAAGCGCAGCACCCGGAGATTCCGTAAGCTTCTCGGTGACCATCGCCAGCGCTTCCGCACTGGAGCAGCCAACGGGTACGGTGACCTTTTACGACAACGGCACACCCATCGCGGGCACGGTGCATTATGGCGGCAATGCCGGACCGGGAGCCTCGCTGACGGCCTCGATTGCCGCTAGTTTCAGCGGCCTCGGCCAGCACACTATTACGGCTGCCTATTCAGGAGACTCCCACTACAAGGCGGCATCACAGGCTTTGGGCGTGCTGCCCGTACAGCGTCCACTTGGGCTCTCGCTGCCGGTCTCGCAGATCGCGTCGAACGGCGGCGCCAGCAGCGTGCTATTGAACGTTGCCAACACTACGGCCGCCCCGCTGCCAATTACCCTCTCTTGCACGCCCAGTTCCAGCCAGGCCTCTTGCTCCGTAAGTCCTGCGACCCTGAACCTGGCGGCTTCAACGTCCATCACCGCATCGGTGGTGTACACCGTGCCTGCCCTTTCGGCTGCGAGCGTCTTTCATCTCAGTCCGTTACCGCTCGCACTGGCCATGATTTCAATTGGGATAGGCGTCTGCATCCGGTCAACCCCCTACCGGGTCATGCTGCTGCTGTTCGTAATCGCAGCCCTGCTGTTTGCCGCGGCTTGCGGCGGCGGAACCGCGCTACAGTCCAGCACGAGCGCAACCTCGCCCCCCGCGACGCACACTTACACCTTCACCATCTCGGCGGCCTCAGGCAGCTATACCAACTCGCAGGTACTGACGGTCACAGTGCACTAGAACGACACCCCGACCGGCAAACGCTGCCGGCCTTTCGATGCCCCCCAATAAGAAGCAGCCTAAGGCGACGTACGCGTTGCAAAGAACTTGATAGCAACCGCAGAAAGTAAGAAAGTAGATGCGCATCAGCGTCCGCCGGACACCGCAATTGGAAGTCGGGGCCGGGATGCGCGGCAGGAACGACCGCACGCAGCAGGCACGGCGGGCGTTCAGCTGCAGAATTCTACTTGAGGGGCCAAATCGATGAGGATTGCTGTAGTTGGACTGGGATGGTGGGGCAAACAGATCGTTCGCAGCCTTGAGCGAAGTTCGCGTTTCACGGTCGTCTGCGGGGTTGACCCAGCGCCACCCGCAGGCACGGCGGATTTCGCCAAGGAATTCAATATCAAGCTGGAGGCCGACTTAGGCCGGGTGCTGGAAGACCCCGCCGTGGATGCCGTGGTGCTGGCTACGCCGCACGCCCTGCACGAGGGACAGATATTGGCGTCCCTGGCCGCAGGCAAGCATGTCTTCTGCGAAAAGCCGCTTACGATGACGGCCGAAGGCGCCGCGCGCGTGATCGCGGCAGCGGAGGAGCGCGGCGAGATTATCGGAATCGGGCACGAGCGGCGGTGGGAAGAGGCCTTCGAAGAGATGGCTCGGCTCCACGCCAGTGGAGCGCTGGGGCGGCTGCTCTTCATGGACGCCAATTACAGCCACGACATGTTTACGCGGGCCGATCCGGGCAATTGGCGTTTGAGTCCGGCCCATGCGCCGGCCGGCATGATGACATCGGTGGGTATTCACCTGACGGACTTCTTTACCCAATTTGCCGGAGCGCCGGAGGAGGTTCGCGCTCAGACGGCCTCACTGGTGATCCCGCCGCCCTATGAAGATATCGTGGGCGCGAGCATCCGCTTCAAGTCCGGCGTGCGGGCCAGCATCAACTTGCTGGCGGCAACACCGTTTTATGGCCGTTTCACGATGTTTGGCGATAAGGGCTGGGCGGAGGTAATGAGCGAAGCCAACGTAGACCAGGGCAAGCCGACTTATCTGACGCAAGTGGCAGGCGGCGAACGAAAGGTGCGTTCCTATCTGCCCACCGATACCGTGACCGCCAATTTTGAGGCATGGGCCGACGCGGTGGAAGGTCGCATGCCGTACCGTTTTACCAACGAGCAACTGGTCGGCAACATCAGGCTGTTTGAAGGAATCGTGAGGTCGGCACGCCAGGGCGGAGCGCCCATCGCTCTGTGATCCGACCGGCGGCAACAGAAGCGGCGGCCGGAATCGCTCCGGCCGCCGCTTGATTGTACTTTCCCATGCAGCAAAGGCTCACAGCCTGAGCATGCGCTCCGCATTGCCGTGAGCGATGCGCTCGCGGTCGGCAGCACTGACCGGAAGATGCTCCAGGAATGTGCGCGCTTCCTTCATGCTGGCGTATGGGAAGTCGGTGGAGAACATGATGCGCTCCGCGCCAACCTGCATCATCAGATCGAGGAAGGGTGCAGTGAAGTTGAAGCCGGCAAACGTATAGCTGACATTTTCCCGCAGATAGGCAGCCATTGAGCGCTGCAACTTGGTCACGTTCGGGTTAAGGTTTCGCTCCATCCGCTGCTGCATAAACGGCAATCCCTCGCCGAGGTGGCCGACGATGATCTGCAGCTTGGGATAGCGGTCGAATACCCCTCCGAGGGCCATGCGAATGACATGCACGGCGGTCTCGATGTGCCACCCCCACCCGGAGGTGTTAAGGACGTGGTTGACCTGCGGCGAAAAACCAGCGTAATAGGCGTCAACGACCGCCTTGGGCGGCACCGTGGGATGAAGGTAGATCGGCGCGTTCAGCGCTTCGGCGGCCTCAAGAATCGGCCAGAAGAACTTGTTGTCTAGATAGCGTCCGCGCGAGTGCCCGTTGATGACCAATCCCTTGAATTCCTTCTGGCTCATTCGCTGCTGCAGTTCCTTGACAGCCAACGCAGGGGCCGTGGTCGGTACCGAAGCAAACCCGGCAAAGCGCGTAGGATACTTTTTGGCGGCTTCCATCAGCAGGTCGTTTGACTCGCGTGCGATGGCCGGACCCTCCGGCCCTTCCAACTGCTCAACCCCGGGCGAGGTGAGGGTCAGCACCTGCATATCAACGCCTGCCTCGTCCATCTCAGCCAGCCTGGTGGCGCCGAGGTCGCTCAGCCGCGCCCATATCTGTGCGGGCGCTATGAGTCGCTGCGCCGCACCCGGCCCATTGGAAAATAGCGGGCTGGCAAAGTGCTCCTCCAGCGCAATCGTCCGCAGTTTCGCACCCTGGCGCGGCGGAGTTGGTCCGCTTCTCGCCGGAGGGGCTACCGTGGTCGGTACAGAATTCTGTGCGATCTCGGTGCCCACGGCACCGAGAACCCGATCACCGGCGACTGCGGTAGCAGCACCGGCAGCGGTGGCAAGAAGGGTGGCGGATATAAACTTCCGGCGGTCCATGTTCTATCCTCACTTGCAATCTGGATTTCAATCAACATCTGGTCTGACTGCGGGAACCTGGCTGCCGAAATCGGCTATTCAAAGACAACACCGTCTGCCGCGAATCGCACAGCATGACGAGCGGAGTGGCAGCTTTTGACAGGGCGAGAGCGTAACGCCAAGCATCGCGGGATGCAAGGCATAAATACACAGGCATTGGTAATAGGAGATTATGCTTCAGACGCGGGCGGGTTCGCGTGGAGTCTCACGATGGCCCCGGCCTGCAACACGTCCTTCTACAACTCGCGGCAAGCCTATCGACTGGGCTCCCGACCGGTGAAGCGCCGCTGCTTTCTGATTTCGACGGAGTGATTCTGGAGGTATGATACCGTTTCGTTATCGCTGACCGGTGCGTCATGCAACTCGCGCCGAAGCCAATGCACCCGAAACGGCGCCTGTGTTCGACGAGCAGCCGACGGGACGGGCAGCATGCACGAACGGGAAGGCATAGCACCTCTGCATGGTTGAGACCCGACACCTTGTCTATTTCGTTGCCGCGGCTCGCTGCATGAACATCACGCGGGCCGCAGCCAGCTTGCGTGTGGCCCAGCCGGCGCTCACCCGCGCTATCCACCATTTGGAAGCCCAGTTAGGCGTTCAGTTGTTCCAGCGCGCAAAGAACCGAATCTCACTCACCGATGCAGGCAGCGCCTTCCTGGTCGAAGCTGAAAACACCCTGAGCCAGTTGGACAATTCTGTGCTGACGGCGCAACGGGCATCCCGTGGAGAGACCGGAAGGCTGAAGATCGGCTTCGTCAGCACAGCGGGGCTGGCGGTGATGCCCGGGTTGATTCAGCGTTTTCGCAGCCGCTTTCCCGGACCGATGATCGTGCTGCATGAAATGGGTGCTGCCGATATTGAAACTGGCCTGCGCAACGGAAGCGTTGACGTCGGCGTCTCCTACGGCCCCATGCGGGAGCGCGAGTTCTTCGTTCGCGTCTTGTCTCCCCAGCGCCTGCTGATCGCGTTGCCGACTGCGCACCGCCTCGCCCAGGAACAGGAGGTTGACCTATCCCAGCTCAAGGATGAGGTCTTTATCCTTCCCAGTTACGAAACCGCAGGCAGTCTCTTTGACGCCATGCTGCTTGAGTGCCGCCGCGCAGGCTTCCAACCGCGCATCGGACACCACATAGCAACCACGACGGCACTGACCACCCTGGGGCTCACCTCTGCCGGGCTCGGCGTCACCATCACTCCTGAGAATGTCCAGCCTTACGCGCAGAAAGACGTTGTGCTTCGCCCCATTCGTGACTCCAAGATTACGGTGGGGTTGAGCATCATGTGCCGATTGCACGACCGCTCCCCGGTGGTGCGGAATTTTATCGAGTCGGCGCCATAGGTTGTAACGCGTCTGGACGGCGCTGCCAGGACCCGGGAAGGAGTTTGGCAGAGAAAGAAGGACGCCATCTCCGTTGCCGAAGCGGCGTCCTATCTGAGCGGTCATTGGCGTTCTTTCTTGGTTAACTCACTTCCTGCACTTTGCAGCTGCGAGTTGCTCGCCCCCCACTTCGGGTTTCGCGCTAGACCTTGGTTCCCCAGAACAGCTCTACGCCCTTCCAGTTGAAATCCTGCGCGTCAGAGACCATGCCTTCGAAAGCCTGGTGCAGTTCCTGCGCGCTGTAGTAGGGGAACGAGTCGGCGGTAAAGCCTACGCCGGCCATCATCTTCTCGATCCAGTACTCGATGTGGAGATCCATCTGCGAGAGCATCAGCATGCGCGGGTTGAAGGTGATCTCGGCCAGCAGAATGTTGCGTCCCGGCTTCATCAGGCGCAGCATTTCCTTACCGTTGTAACGCCAGTCCTCGGTGTGCGTCACGCCCTGTAATACGGCAACGCAATCGAATGCGCCATCCGGGATATCGCTCGTGTAATTCCACCGCCAAGTCGCCAGTTGCCCTCCGCACCCGATCCTGCCGGCCGCATAGGCATCGCGCGCCTCGTCGGTGATATCGACCGTCTTAATTTCGCCACTCGGCCCGATCCGCTCGCGGACGTCGTCAATGAAGCCGCACGACTCCAGGCTCTCGCCGATGATGAATACCTTGTCGCCCTTCCGCAACTCCAGCTTCTCGTACATCAGGTTGCGAACGGTGGCGGCCTTGACGCGCCACATGTAAGGCAGGCCGCCCAGCATAACCGCCCGGCACCAGCGTTGCTGCTCGGCAGGGTTAAGGATTACATCGCCCATGCGACGGGCGTCATGAGGCTGCATCCAATCCCAAGGATTAAGACTCTTCGGTTGATTCGGCATGAATCCTCCAGCGACTCGGTTTCATTTCCATGACTGCTGTGACTGCATACCGGCCGGAGCGAGGTTGGCGGCCCCGGCGCGGGATATTTACGACGTCTCTTGAACGAAAGAGCTAAAGCATGACTTGTCGATAGCGTCATCGACGACACCGCTGCGAACTCCGCTTTCAGTTGCGTTCGAACCAGAAATTGCGCGCGTGATGCCTCCTTACGCTCTTACCGATACTCGCGCCGCAGGTCGAACTGCCAACGGCAGTGAATACCGATTGCCCCGGCTAGCTGCGCAGCGGCGGTATCGGAATCAGAATCTGCACCTTCTCAAGGACAGCCCCTTCCAATTGGTATGCCTTATCCCGCCTGGACGGACTTACATACTGCTCTTCATCGCTGGTACGCCAACTGAAATTACAGGTGCTGCAGTAGATCATTTCCCAGGCGCCGCTTCCATCCGGCGCCTTCGCCACCACGCTGGCATTGTCACGCAGGCATCGCACACACTGCATAAATCCTCCTTGTATCGGTTACGCCTTCGTGCCGACCGGCTGAGCCAGTTGGGTTTGCAGGTCGAATAGCTGCTTGCGATACAGATCGATGTTCGCGACCGGCTCCACCGTCCGGTACTTCGGACTCACCTTGTCAGGATAAGCTGGGGTAGTCGCGTCAATAATGAGCTTTGCCCCCATGCCCGGCGGATCGCTAGTTGGGTCGGACGGATGCGCCGGAGTGTTGTGAATTATGGTCACGTCGCGCTCCGGCCGCACGCGAGTGGAGAGCGCCCAGCGCACCTGCAGGGTATCGAATGGGTCCACGTCGCCGTCGACAATAATGATGTTCTTGGCGTACGACACGCCGTGTGGCGTGCTGGCAAGCCGCATGGCCACCGACTTTGCGTATCCACCAAAGCGGTTGTGGGCCGCCACGATGACCGTCATCCCGTGCTGGTAGAGCGCGTTGACGGCAGTTACCTCTGGCATCGTCTCCCGCAGTTGCTGATAAAGCGGGACACAGGTGCTGAGTCCGATCAACGTGTCGTGTTCGGTCCAGGGACGGCCGCAATAAAGGTTCTCGAAAATCGGGTTATTGCGATGCGTGACTGTCTTTACCTGCATGCAGAATTGACAGCGCAGACTCGAGTAACTGCCCGTCATGTCCGCAAAAGGACCTTCCGTCACGCGCAGCCGCGGGATGATCTCTCCCTCCAGCACGAATTCGGCGCTGGCGGGAATCTCCAGATCGCTGGTCAGAGCCTTGGCGATCTCCTGCGGTGCGCCGTCTAAAGCCGCCGCGTACTTATACTCGGACTTGTCATACGCCAGCGGGGTGCAGGCCATCACCATCAGCATCGGATGGACTCCGAGGCAGACGGCTACCGGCAGCGGCCGATTCGCCGCCTCGGCATTGCGCAGGTGAATCACCAAGTCGTGTGCGGGCACAACGTTCAAGCCGATTGTGTCCGGCCCATGCACCTGCAGCCGGTAGACACCAAGATTCACCTTGTCGAAGTTGTCCGGATCATCCGGATCTTTCGATACCGTGATGGCCTTCGACAGGTAACACCCGCCATCGTAAGGATTCACCTTGAACAGCGGCAGCAGTTCGTAGAGGTTGATGCCGCTGGTAATGACGTTTTCCTGGCATGGCGGATTGCTCACCCGCTTGACCTAGCCCGGGTACTTACTCCAGCGCCGCGCCAACTCATGGAACATCTCCTTGAGCGTACTGCTCTTCGGCATCCCCATCATCAGGGCGTAATTTGCCCAAGAGCCAAGGACGTTGAGAGCAAGTTCCTTGCCTTTGTATCCCTTGATGTTGTCGAGAAGCACCGCCGGCCCGGTATCGACCATGTCGGCTGCCGCACGCGCCAGTTGACGTATGTCGGGCTCCGGCCAAAGCTCCTTGCCATAGCGCACGAGCTGACCTTCCTGCTCGAGCATTGCCAGAAAGTCACGAAAATCGTGAAACGCCATCCAAACTCCTCTCGCCCCGTCACAAACTGCCGCCAAGTGCGAGGCACTCCACGTAAACACTCGCCGCACTGCACCCGAATTACCGGCGCGGAAAACATGAGCATCGCCAGGGCGATGCTCATGCAAACTCATAGCTGCGGCCGTGGTCAATCTACGGCTCGGTCGGATAGCCGGCCGCTTTCCAGCCCTCAATCGACGGGTCAGTCAGCACCTTCACCTGCGAAAAACCCAGCGTTTCCAGTTGTGCGGCAACTTCCGAGCTGTCCGTATCCCGGGGGCCGCAATCGCAATACACTACGAGCAACTTGTCCTTGGGAAGAAACCGGGCGTCGATGACAGTGATCTGCTGCTTCCACGGAAAGTGCCGGGCACCCTTGATATGGCATTGCAGGAAGGACCTCTTTTGCTGAGCGTCCAGTATGACCACGTCCGCGTTTTCATCAACCAGTTTCTTGAGCTCCTCGACCGAGATGCGGGGCATCTCGTCGTGAGCGGTATGCTGGGGCAGGTGCACCATTTCTTCTGTTCTCCTGTTTTAGCAAATTGAAACGCGCCCCGCCCTGCAAAAACGGGGCGCCATCCAAAAGGAACCACTTGGCCTAATCGGCTGCTTCGTTTCCGAGCAGCATGCGGCGCTCGATCGACGCATACTGCACGGCTTGCGCCGGCTTATAAGTTGCCAGTGAGACAGTGATTGCAGCAATAAACGCCAGCGGAACGGTAATGATGCCCGGATTGCGCAGTGTGATAATCGGCGCTGCGTGATGCAGAATATCCACCTGGATCAAGGGCGAGAGATAGATCATCAACACGCTCGAGCAGAGTCCCACGAGCATACCGGTCACCGCCCCGGCCGTCGTCAGGCGACGCCAGAACAGCGCAAGTATCAGCACCGGGAAGTTCGCACTGGCCGCCACCGCGTTCGACAACCCCACGAGAAACGCCAGGTTTTGCCCGCGGAAGAGGATACCCAGCGATATCCCGGTGACAAACAGCAGGACCGTAGCTATCTTGGCCACTACCACCACTTGCCGGTCGGTAGCCTTGCCCCGCTTAATCAGGCTCACCCAGATATCGTGCGACAGCGTTGCCGCACCAGTAATCATCAGGCCGGTGATCACCGCCAGAATCGTTGCAAACGAGATGGCTGCGACGAAGCCGAGGAACGGCGGACCTGCGAGCTTCAGCGCCAGTTGCGGCAACGCCATGTTGCCGCCGCGGTCGATCGCGCGGATCGCGTTCGGACCTACCAGTGCCATCGCACCGAATCCGACAATAATCAGGAAGATATAGAAGACCGCCATCACCGAGACGGCGTAGAACATAGACTTCCGCGCGGTACGCGCATCCGGCACCGTGTAGATGCGCATGAGTACGTGTGGCAGACTTGCCGTGCCGAGCCCCAGAGACAACCCTATCGAGATCGTCTCCAGTGTCCCCATGCGGCTTCGGCCCGGCGCCAGCGAAGCGATCCCATTGTTCGCCACCGCGGCCTTGAACAGCGCCGTGAAGTCGAACCCAAATGCAGCCAACACCAGCACTGCGAGGAAGATGGTTGTAAGCACCATCAGCACGCACTTGATGATCTGCACCCAGGTGGCGGCCAGCATGCCGCCAAACAGAACGTAGATCAGCATGAGAACGCCGCAAATCACTACCGCGAGGCCGTACGGAATGCCGAACATCATTCCGATCAGGTTTCCCGTGCCAACCATCTGCATGAGGATGTAGTTCAGCACCAGATAGATGGTGGAAATTGAGGCGATAACGCGGATGGAACTGGAATTCAGCCGATACGAGAGCACGTCCGCGAAGGTGTACTTGCCGAGATTGCGCACCGGTTCGGCAATCAACAACATCAGCAATGCAAAAGCCACCAGCGGCGAGTAGGTAAATACGAGAGCATCAAAGCCGATCAAGGCAATCAGGCCCGGAACACCTAGGAAGCCTGCCGCGGCAATGAAATCACCCGCGAGCGCCAGGCCGTTTTGCCAGGCTTTAACCTTTCCTCCTGCGGCAAAGAAGTCTTTCGCCGAGCGCGTGCGGCGCGCCGCCCAGTAGGTCAGAATCAGGGTGACGCCAACGAACAAGAAAAATACCACGATGGCGGTTGTACTTCTCTGCCCAATCCCGGCTATCTCGTTCATTTCGCCCCCTCCTTATCGAACTTGTCGCACGCAGCATCGTGATACCGGTTAGCCCACCGCATGTAAAACAGGGTGATGAACCAGGCAACGACAATGACGACGACGGCCAGCACGATCGCCAGCGTCATACTATCCGCCACCTGTTTGGCGAGGAAATTCGGCGCGAACGCCACCAGCAAAGTGAATCCAAAATAGACTGCAATCAGAGCAAACGCCAGCCAAAGCGAAATCTGCATCCGCTTGCCGGCGACATCCCCGATTGATCGCTTTGCGGCCGTTGTGCCTTGCGCCGCAACAGTACCCGTAGAGTTCGAAGACATATCTTGGCCTCCGTTTGCATATTTCGTTTAGCTGGGCGGCATCGGACCGAGGTCCGCTTCCGCTTCCGCGATCAGTTCATTCCACTTCGAGGGCAGTGCGATGGACTCAGAAGCCAGTTCGGTGTTCTTGCCCACCTCCATCCAGTAGGCGTGTGCAGACTGCGCTCCACCGGCCACGACAATCCTGATGTGCTCGTCCTTCAGGGCCAAGTAGCCGGGATTGGTTTCCGAGGCCTCGCCGGTCGTTCGAGCATGGCTGCCCATGCCCCAGCGATCCAGTTCTTCCCATGGCACGCGGGTGTTTTCCCGCAGCCACTTCTTCAACTTCATCTTGTCCCAACCAAGTTTCGCCCACACGTGCGCCCAGGTACGCGGCAGTATCAAGAATCCAGGGGCGAAGTTCGGGCTCTTGTGATCGCACTCGTTGACCCAGACGTTCAGATTGGCAGCGCGCATGTTGCTGGCGATCCGGTGCAGATAGCCGATCGTGGCATCTTCGACTTTTCTCTGATCGGAGATCATGATCGTGATATTGACTGCACTGGAGACCGGAAGCACCGTCACCACGTTGTCGGTGCTCTGGTAGCCGCGCTCGCTTCCCATCGATTCCCAGCCGGCTGGCAGTCCGACCTCATCCTCGGCGAAGACCGCGTTGGTATGCCGCAGGCCGCCGTACAACTCCATCGCGCCGATGCCGGGAATTGCGCCGCCCAGATTCTGCAGCACGAAGGCCAGCGCCCGACCGATGCAACCTCCCGACGGATGCATCGAGTCCGGGCCGATCAGGCTATACCCGGAATTCAGGCGAATATCCTTTGCCGCCGGCCCATTGACTACTACCGCGAGGTAATTTGAATTGCTGCTGGGGCTGATGTTCTGCAGCTGGAATTCGGGCGTGGCAATCGCCTTCACGATGGCAATGAGCACGGGCAAATACTCCGGCCGCCCGCCCGTCATGGCCAAGTTCACGGCCAGACTGTGAACCGTCGCCACGCCGCCCCTGGGTAAAATCTTGGCCACCACCGCGCCCGGCTCAAGCTCAGTTCCCTTCAGGATCCAGTTCACTCTCGCCTCGGTGGGCGGCACCAGCGGCAGTCCGTCGCCCCAGAGGCTTTGCATGAACTGGTAATTCACATTCGTGTAGGCGGAAGCGAAGTCGTCGCCCTCCACGCGCACAAGCGGAGCCGGGAAGAAACCCTTCGCGGCAATCTGCGGTTGCCACTTCGTGAGTCCGGCGACGATCTTGTCGATGTTCTGTTCGATCGGCGACAGGTCGCTTCCTTCCAACCCCATTGCATTGGGAAACTCAAAGATCACCGGCGCGTCCACCGGAAATCCGAATCCCGCGTATGCGTTGGAAGCCACCGGCAAGAAGCCGGTTCGCGTCATGATCGTCGTAGGGATGCCCGCGATTTCAAGTTGTGCGGCCGCCCGGCCGCATCCTGTAGCGCAGCCCCCTCAACCAGCATTACCGATGATTGCGCCTTGCACGCCCTTCTCTTTGACGATGCGCGCGATCTCGGCCAGTTCGGCAACGCTGGTGCGCTCATCGAAGAAAGGCATTTCTTCGAAGGGAATAATCGTCGTGTTGGGAAAGCGCTTGCGCAGGACCTCACGCAGATAAGGGAACGTGCGCGTGGATTCCCACATGCGGTTGGCCAGCTCGCAAATAACCTTGCCTTCCAGATTCGGAAGCCGTGGCGAGAAAAGCTGTGTAACTTCCACCCCGCCAGTCGGATCGAAAACCTCCAGACTAACTGGCTCAGGCGCCATCACTGCTTTCTGCATAAAGCCTGCTCTCCTCTCGAACTTCGGGTTAAAGGATCAGCTTCGGTGGACGATGTGTTCAGCGGGACGGCCGCCTCAACACCAGCTAACAACGTGACAGCAGCGTGCCGTAACCGGTGATTGAGTCGCGTATACCGGCGGTGCGCAACGCACGCCACACGATGGATTGATTGCTTCTCACAACGGGCTTGCCCAAATCCGACTCCAGCACCTGGATGATCGGCAGGGTACGAATTGCGGTGCAACTCAGGAAATAAGGGTCGGCATCAGCCCGGCGGTGCTCCGCGGTGCAATGAAACACGATCAGGTCGCCCCCTGCGTCACCCAGCAGCGCCGCGCCTTCTTCGACCTTCTCGGTCATCGCGAGCAGGTCTTCCCGACTACTGCCGGTGAGCTTGAGGTGCGTCGTGTGGGGGGATACTCCGTCCGGCATCAACGCTGCAATTTCCGATTCCGCTACACGATTCACCGATGGAACCAGCATCCCAATCCGCCGCCTCCAGCCGTAGCGTATGGATTGAGTGACCCCGGCCTGAGTAGTTATCAACTTCTGCTCCCTATGATCTGAATCAACATCGTGCTCGTGCAATGCCTGCCTCGTGAAGGGCAGTACTTCGCGATACTCGCGTGCGGAATCAGCCCCCGGCAGCGCGGGCGATACTCGAGTGCGTGCGACGGGCGGCGGAATGGTCCGGCGCGCGGCGACATGGAATTAGTGAGCGCCTGACATTCAATCGCGCTGCAGGTAGCAAAGCAAATACTAAGTTTGATATAGCGTGATACCTTTCTGGCATCACATAAAACCTCACCCCGGCGGGCAGAGCGACGAGGCAGGTATCAAGAAATCAGGGGATGCTCTACGAAAGGCCGGCCATGCCGGCTACAGCGAGGACCATCCCCTGGGATCCACACCGACCAACTGCTTTGACGAAGGGTAGTCGGGAAAAAGACAAAGTGGCGCGCCGCCCGGACCTTCGCCTTGCAAGCCAGCCCTTGCCACCTCCGGCTGTTGCGTGAATCGAAGTCCGGCTGCGCGCCACAAATCTAACGCGTGCTTCCTTACGAAGCGCCTATTTCCAGTAGAATCCCTTCTTCAGCGTCTGAATGCGATAGAGTCCGAACGGAGCGCCCATCGCCGCATACAGCGTCTTGCTCTCGGAGCCGCGGCCAAAGCACAGATTGGTGAGCAGCCCCGGCCCTGGAGCCGGCAGATGTGCCAGGACTTTTCCTGCCGGGCTGAGTACCACAATCTCTGTCTTCGGCGACGTTCGGTTGCCATTGTGCAGTGCCAGGTAAAGGTTGCCCTCGGCATCCAGCGTTCCGCCATCTGGACCGATCGCTTCCTCATTTTGGAACAACCCCCGGCCGTTGGAGGCGTTGCCGGACTTGTCCAGGTCGTAAACGACGACGCCACCGTTCTTCATCCCGAACTTGTCGACCGGACCGAGAGGATTCACCGGCGGCAGCCCCGGTCCCGCCAAATTGAAAGCGAACACATACAGCCGCTTGCCGTCTGGCGACACCTCGATGCCATTCGGTCGCATACTATCGGAAGCGACCCGCGTGACCTTGCCGTCCAGATCGATGCGGTAAACCGCGTTCGGCATCTCGATCGGCTCGTTACCCGCATAGCGGGCATCGGTGAAGTAAATCCGGCCCTTGGCGTCGCTGGTCAGGTCATTCGGACCATTGAACTTCTTGCCCTCGTAGCTATTGGCCAGAACTACGGTGGTGCCAGTCTTCAGATTACGGCGCAGAATCGCGCGCCCGCCCGTATCCGCATCCTGCGCGATGATCAGGTCCCCTTTCCGGTCCACGTGCAGACCGTTCGACATGCCGCTCGGTTCCATGTACTTGGTAGCGGCTCCCGTCGCCGGAACAACGCGAAAGATCGTGCCACCCGGATTGTTCTGCTTGATCACAAACGTGCGGGTCACGTCGCTCAGGTAAATCGTACCGTCCTTGGCGGCCACCACACCTTCAGCCCACGCCAATCCACCATCAAAAACCTTCTGCCACTTTGCGCCCTCCGCCACGATCGGAGACGGAGCCTGGGCCAGTGCAACCGAGCATGCGATCAACAGAATCGCCAGAACTCCGCACAGCCTTATCACGCTGGAACCTGCTGTCCTTACCACCGAAATGCGTTTTGCATTCATACGAAGCTCCTATACGAGAATGTTCTGAAATGGATGGATAGGTATTCTAGACCCAAGCGCCGCTGCCCGAAGGCCAAAAATGGACTGAGGCGCGCGAACCTGGCCATCATCGGGTGCAGCTATGCCCTTATCTGCCGATTCACGTCTAACTTCTGCGCCGATATGGATTTGGCACCCAACGTGCACCTTGAGAGGTTACTGCCATGATGAGACGAACAATTCGGCTTGCCTGGCCGATGGTTGCTGACGTGGCAATCCAGAATTTGTTACCAGTTCCAGAAATCAGACAGGGCAGTGCCCCGGATGCAGTCAAAGGCCGACAACTCGTTTGTTCACTTGTCGATACCCAGCGGAGGGCTCGGTGCCCGGTTTAGTTACAGAATTGGGAGATCGCAGCCACTGCGAGTTGGCGGCGGCCCCGCAATTCACCTGCCCGGGAGGGGAAACATCCCGGCTGTCCCAAGTGCTTCAGGTCGGCTGATTACATTGACTCTCATGCTGCAATGGAACTCAACCATGCGCCCGGCCGCCGCCCCCGCGATGGAGGTGTGCCGATGAGTTCCGCTGCCCCCGCCGCCGGGAAGGGCCAGTTTGGACTGGGCGTGGTTCTGCGCGTTGCAGCGATCTTTGTAAGCACGGGAATTGCGCTGCGGCTTACGCCCTTCATCGTTCACGGCATCGGCGATCGCAGTTACGGTCTTTGGACGCTGGTTACGACCGTAGGCAGCTACTACGGACTGCTTGACCTTGGACTCTCCGGGGCGGTGACGCGGCACGTTGCCGCCGCGCTGGGATCCCGCAACCAGGGCAAGGTAAACCAGATCGCCTCCAGCGCGTTGGCGATGTACGGCGTAGTTGGCGCCATCGTATTCCTGTGCAGCATGGCTTGCGCTGCCCTTGCCGGATTGTTCTTTCATTCGCCCGCGGATGCCGCCGTCTTCTCCCGGCTGGTGCTGATCTTCGGGGCCAGCACAGCGCTGACCGTCCCGGTTCGCGTCTTCTTTGGACTGCTCAACGCGCATCTCCGCTTTGATTTATCGGCCATGCTGGAGATTGGCTCGTCGGTCTTTCGTGCCGTACTCATTTACGTACTATTGACCAGGGGCGGCGGCGTCGCCTCCCTCGCCTGGGCCAACCTCATAGCCGCGGTTCTTTCGTTGACGGCAGCCGCGCTACTGAGCCGTTCCCTATCGTCCGACTTGTCGCTGCGGTGGAAGCACTTCAGCCGCGCAACCGCCAAGGGCCTGGTGCACTATGGATCGATCAGCCTGGTCGCCCAGGTTGCTGATCTGCTGCGCTTCCAACTCGACGCCATCGTCGTCGCCGCCTATCTTGGCGTTGCCGCAGTCACGCACTACAACGTGGCCGGCAGCCTGGCTCAGTACTTCATCACATTCATGCTCGCAGTTACCGGCGTACTTGGTCCGGTCTTCAGCCGGGCTGAGGCCGCGCGCAATCCCGACGCCATCCGGCGCACCCTGGCTTTCGGCACAAAAGTCTCCGTCGGGCTTGCCACCTTCATCTGCTTTTCGCTGGTTGTCTGGGGCAGACCCTTCATCGTCTGCTGGATGGGGCGGGATTATCTCGATGCCTATCCGGCGTTGGTGGCACTCAGCGTGGGCCTGATGTTCGCGCTCTGGCAGACACCCTCCATGCAATTGCTGTATGGCGTCTCGCGGCACGGCTCCGTGGCCGTTTTCAACTCCGCCGAAGGTGTGGCCAACCTCATACTGAGCCTGTTACTGGTGCATCGGTACGGACTGTTCGGCGTGGCGCTCGGCACCATGATTCCCATGATTGCCACCAAGGTATTCATACAGCCCTGGTACGCCTGCAAGGCGGCGGACATCAGCGTGTCCGCATATTATCGGATGTTGCTCAAGGCGATCTCCGTCACGCTGCTCGCGCTGGTTGTTCCGACCCTGCTGGCGCTCTGGCTGACGACGGACAGCCTGATCAGAATCGGACTGCTGATTGTTGTTTCATTCTGCTGCTTTGCTCCGGTGCTATATTTCGTCCTGCTCAATCCGGAAGAGCGCAAATCGGTTGCCTCTTCCCTTCCGCTGCACCGGCTCCGTTTCCGTAAACAAAATCCGCCAGCTCCACGTCCGTCTTCCTGATGACTGCCTCTCCACATTCCAGCGCCGGCTCTGCCTTCCCACGACGGATTGGCACACAAGTTCGTACCGGGTTCCGGGCTTTCACGATATGGTGGGTGTGTCCAGGCCACCGAAATAGCATAGGAGGGGGCGGGTGATCTTGAAGGCGTCGGGAATCTACCTCGGATGGGTAGGCTACGAGAACCTCGGGGACGAGGCGATGTGGCACGCATGCCGCGAGCGCTTCCCGGCCATCGCGTGGTCAACGATGAGCGATATTGCCGATCCCTTGGGGTTGGATGTAACCCGGCGGGCGCGAGACGTTGCATGGATCGCGCGAATCCTGCGAGAAGAGTGGCGCGATCCCGTTCGACTGCGCATGCTGACCCGGAAGTGCACGCATCGCATTGTCTCCGCCCTGACTCGTGAAGTCGGCATACTTGGCGGCGGCACGCTCATCAACCGCAATCAGGATGTACTGCAAGCGTATCTGGATTTACGAAACAAGCTGAATCGCCCCATTCCTACCTTCGGCACGGGTGTTGCGAACCGCGAATACTGGAGCCAAGCCGAGAGCTCGTGGGTTGACCGCCGCAAGGAATGGGTGCACGCCCTGCGTGAGCTTCCCGTCGTGGGCGTTCGCGGGCCGGACTCCAAGGCCGCGCTGGAAGAGGCGGGCTTGAGCAACGTCGTGGTTTGCGGGGATCCCGCCGTCCTGCTTCACGAACCGCTCCGTGAACTGACAGGCCCCAAGGAGTCGCTAACGATCGCGGTCAACTTCGGTGAGCCCGCCGGTGGAATGCTCGGACAGATGGAATCACTCGAGGTTCAGCTGAGCACTTTCGTGAAGGCCGTTGGCGGCAAGCACCGCGTCAAGATGCTGCCCGTCTGGTCCGAGGATATCGCTGCGTGCACACGGCTGGCCCTGCGTTCGGGCCTGTCCGAGAGCAGCGTAACCCGGCCATGCACCACCCATGGTGCCTTCCACGAGGAAATGCGCGAAGTTGACCTCGTGATCGCCTTCAAGATGCACGCTGGTATTCTGGCCGCCGTATACAACGTACCGTTCGTCCTGATCGAGTACCAGCCGAAGTGCCGGGACTTTCTCGCCAGTGCAGGGCTGGAGCATCTCGGCATGAGGCCGGACCAGTTCGACCCGGATTTCCTGCTACATCAGGTTGACGAAGTGGTAAGCCGTGCCCCGGTAATAAGGCAGGACATCTGCGGGAGCATGTGTCGTCTGGCGCACGATTTTGAAGCGTATTGCCGGGTGATTTCGCCGTTGCTTGCCTGACCGGCGCCGATTGCGCTGCCCATCTCCGCTGAAGGCACCGCACACTGGTGAAGAGGTGACAGCAGCCGTCGCCCAGCCGACCACATTGGCGACGGGCCGGTTGACCCAGGGTTCCATCATGGCGCGGTTGGTGGCGGGCTTATCTATTTAGGGTGCGACAAGCACCTGGCGGTGCGGCAGGCGCGCTGCGCAACTTTTTCTTTTTCGCGAAGGGCTTTTTCCCGCAGGGCCTTCCAGACCCGTTCGGCGGTGATGGGCAGATCGGTGATGCGCACGCCCACGGCCTGATAGACCGCATTGGCGACGGCAGCAGGGGTGGGGATGGCAGCCGGCTCGGCTGCTCCCTTGGCGCCAAAGGGACCGCCGGGATAAGCATCTTCGACGAGGATGGTTTCAATCGGCGGCATGTCCGCGGCCGTCGGCAGCAAATAGCTCGCCAGCGAAGCGTTCTTCACATAGCCGTTCTCTAAAACCAACTCCTCGGTGAGGGCGTAGCCGAGAGCCATCGAGATTCCGCCGGCGATCTGCCCGCGCACGGCATCCGGATTGATGGCCCGGCCCAGGTCCTGCGCGTGAACTATGCGCTCCACGTGCACTTCGCCGGTGGCCACATTGACGGCAACCTGGACGACTTGCATGCCGAAGGCGAAAACGTGAGACACATCGCCGGCGCCGGTCTCCGGGTCAATCGCCACACGGGAGACGCCCCACCATCCCTTGCCCAGAAGGCGGCGGCCGCACTGGTAGCAGTACGCCAGCAGCGCGTCGAGCGCGACTTTCCCGGAGCCGCCGATCTCGCAGAACTCATCATCTGTTCTGGCGACCCGATGGAGAGGCAGGTCGAGATGGTGAGCGGCCATCTCCAGCAGGGTTTGCTGAGCATCGCTGGCCGCCGCAATCACCGCATTGCCTCCCACCAGCGTGCCGCGAGAGGCGACGGTAAGCATGCTGTCGGGATCGGCGCTGGAATCGCCATCGCGGGGAACCACAATGCGATCGGGCGAGACCTGCAAAGCCTCGGCCGCCATCTGGGTGAGCACCGTGCGCATGCCCTGGCCCATCTCCACCAGGCCAGTGCGCACGACCAGTTGCCGGCGGGAATCCACTTCGATGGTGCAGTTGGCGTAATCGGGCCAGCCGTTCAGCGAGGTTGAATAGAAAAAACTGGCGACGCCGACGCCGCGCCGGAAATCGCCCTCCGCGGCGGCTTGCGCAGCCCGAATCGGAGTGGTGGCAGGCGGCGCGCAGTGGCGGGCACTGATGGCCGGCCATCCGCTGGCTGAGGCGGCCCGGCGAATCGATTCCTTGAGGCCAACGCTGTTCTCGAGCAACTGATTGCTGGCGGTGCGATCGCCCACCTCTAATCCGTTCAACAAGCGAATCTCGACCGGATCGAGGTGCAGGCGGCGCGCCAATTCATCCATCTGCGATTCGTGGGCAAAGGCCACTTGCGGTACGCCGAAGCCGCGCATGGCGCCGCCGAAGGGAAGGTTGGTATAGACGTTGTAGACGTCGACGCAGACATTGGGGACCGCGTAGGGTCCGCTGGCGTGATAGCCGGTCTTGGCCGTGATGGCGCCTCCGGGCGCCAGCGCCGCGCTGCCGTAGGCACCTTTATTCATGTACACGCGGACCTCAATGGCCTGAATGCGGCCATCGCGGGTGGCACCGGTCTTGTAGGCAATGCGGGTGGCATGTCGCTTCGAGGAGCTGATGATGGACTCGTCGCGATCATGCACCAGGCGGACGGGGCGTCCGGTAAGCCAGGTGAGCAACGCGGCCCGGCAGGCACAATCAAACTCATGCCCCTTGCCTCCGAAGCCTCCGCCCGCAGTGGTATTGATCACGCGCACGTTGTCCAACTCCAGGTTGAGCGCCACGGCGATTACTTCCCTCATCTTGGCGGCAAACTGAGTGGATGCCCAGACCACGATCCCGCCGTCAGGCTGCCGGCTTGCCAGAGCGCCTTCCACCTCGAGATAGGCGTGCTCGACGGTGGGAGTGGAGTAATTGCCCTCGAGAATCAGATCGCAGCCAGCCCAGGCGGCGCTCACGTCGCCCTTGCGCAGCTTGAAATGCCGCAAGAGATTTTCGCGGCCCTCATGCACGCGCACGGCCCCAGGACGCATGGCCTCCTCGGGCGTGAAGACCGACGGGAGTTCCTCGTAGGCCACGTCAATTAAAGGGAGTGCGGCCGCCGCCTGCTGCGGCGTTTCGGCTGCCACCAGGGCCAGGGCGTCGCCGATAAAGCGAACCTTGTCGAAACAAAGGACCGGTTGGTCGCCGCCGCGTCCCAGCAGATTGACCCCAGGAACGTCGGCGGCCACGGCCACGGCGGCCACGCCCTCCATTGCCTTGGCCCGGGAAACATCGATGGAAACGATGCGCGCATGCGGATAGCGGCTCCGCAAGACGCGGGCGTGAAGCATGCCGGGAATACTGAGGTCGCCGAAATAGATGGGTTCGCCGCGAACCTTTTCGCCAGCGTCAACGCGTGGCAGACTCTGCCCGACTGCTCCCCGCACTGCGGCGGGGGCATGCGGCTTTGCGTCAATGGGCATATGGGTAACCGATCTTCGCTCCGGACGGAGCCGCGCGCCATTCGATCCGGAGACCAGGCGCGGCAACAGCAATCAGGGCATTCGCGCTAAAAAGGTTATGTGCACCGGATCGGAACGCGCCGCCCACATCCGCACTGGATAAGCGCCCCAATGTGCCGCTCGCTTGCGTGGAAGACCTGGCAGTACACACATTCAACGTCGCAATTAGCCGCGTTTGTTGGCGTTTGCGTTTAGTGCCTGGCAGGCCAGACACGCGAGGCAAATCATATCGTGACGATGGGTGCAAGTCCAGCAGCACTCATGAACTTCTGGTCCGGCTGGGATGGCGCATCCAGGAGATGCGCAAGAAGAAAGGCTGGACCCAGACGGATCTGGCGTTTCACCTGGATATGAACAGGGCCACATTTCCGATAGTGGGGCAAGCGCGAGGCCTGGACACCACGATGGCAAGACTGCTCAAGGGCTTATCAGCTGCACGCAGTGCCGACACCATCTTCGGCGATCACGCACGCCATACCGGCTCGCCGTTTTCTTCGCTGCTTCCCTCAATCGGGCAGCACATTGGCACAAACCATGCGACTCGATTCAGGACGCCATGGAACGTCATGTTGCTGCTGGCAAAAAGAAAGTCAAGTGCCCACTCGAGCCAATAACAAAAACGGGCTTGAGTGGTTCACCGGGCGGCAAGTGACAGTCTTCGTCGATGGCGGTAATGCGCGGGTCTGATTCAGCGTGACAGAGGCTGCGTCAGAGGATATATCTCAAGAAGCTAATCGGTGACCGAGGATTCAGATGATTTCATTCGGAAACGATCCAACTGAGCTGAACGCGGTGATCCCGCTCTGGCCTGAGGGGCTGCCCAGCAGCCTGCCCGCCGTCGGACCGGAGACCACCTTCCGCAGTTCTGGCTTCAGTGGTCGCGGGACCACCATGCTGCGCAATGTCTCGGACCCGAGCTTGAGCGTATTCGCTCCCGACCCGGCCAAGGCCAATGGTGTGGGTGTTATTGTCTGCCCGGGCGGCGGCTGGCGAGTTCTGGCCTGGGAGCATGAGGGGACCGACCCGGCGCGCTGGTTGGCAGCGCGCGGCTACACGGTATTCACGCTGAAATACCGCCTGCTGGGCACGGCGCCCCATCCGGCCAAGTTCGCCGAGACCGTGGCCCAAAGGCTCGCCGCCATGCCGACCGCGATTCCCGACGCCAAGGCACCCCGCGCGCTGGCCGATGGTCGGCGCGACGAGAGCATCCCCCGCGCCCGGGAAATCGCTGCTGAGGACGGCCGCCGAGCGGTTGAGATCGTCCGCAGGCGAGCCGCCGAATGGGGCCTCAAGCCGGACCGAATTGGCATGGTCGGCTTTTCCGCCGGCGCCTTTTTGGTCACCGACCTTGCCATGGACCCGCGCGGCGCACCGTTGGCCTTCATCGCGCCGATCTATGGCGGCGAGACCCAGGGTCGCCCCGTGCCGGCTGACGCACCGCCGCTATTCACGGTGGTAGCCCAGGACGACCGGATGATGTTCAGGATCGTCGAAGGTCTCTATAGGGACTGGTCCAGCGCCGATCGCGCGGCCGAGTTGCACGTCTTCACCCGCGGCGGCCACGGCTTTGGCGTCGGCAAGCGCGGGCTTCCAGTGGACCGCTGGATCGATCTGCTAGCAGACTGGCTGGCGGATCAGGGCTTCGCCTAAGTCCTCGGCGGGGCAAGGTCTTCTCGATAGCTCTGCGCTGTTCCAGACGGGGCGGGCAATCCGGAACGTATCTTGCAGCGCCGCGCACCGAGCAGGGCCGGGCGGACAACGCGGGCCCGAGGCACGACGGCGGCGCAATGTGGAGCACTTCCCATCGCTGGCACGCGTCCGGGCCTCGGTTGAATGATAAAGCTGGAGTGCACGTGGTCGAAACTGCTCAGACTTTTCCCGTCCGGGCCCATAGCATCCGGTGAGGTCCACAGTCCTGAGGCGTAGCCGCCCTCAACCAAACATTCTGGTAAGGCGACACGCGGGGACCCTCGCGCGGAGAGCCCAATGATGAAAAAGCTACTGTACATCGCCTGCGGTCTGGTCGCTGTCATAGTGATCCTTTTGATTGCTGCCTACATGTTCATCGATGCCAACAAGTTTCGCCCTACCATCGAGGCACAACTCAGCAGTTCACTGGGCAGGAAGGTGCAGGTCGGCGATCTGGGGCTTTCGCTGTTCTCGGGGGGCATTTCTGCGCGAGACGTCAGTATCGCGGACGACCCGGCTTTCAGCCAGGCTCCATTCCTGACGGCAAAGTCGGTCGATGTCAGCGTGGAACTGGTTCCCTTATTACTGTCACGTACTGTGCGCCTGACCGCACTGACGTTGAAAGAACCGGGTGTCGTGTTGCTGCGCTCCTCCTCGGGGAAGTGGAATTTTTCGAGCCTGGGCAGCACCACGGGAGCGGCACCGACGCTGCCGCAACGGAAGTTGGCGATCCAGAGGCTCCGGATCGTCAACGGGCAAGTAACGGTCGCCAGTTGGCTGGCCCGGGACAAACCTACCAAGTATGAGTCCGTGAACATGACGGCGCGCGACGTCTCCTTCGAGTCGAATATCCCATTTACATTGGCGGCCAAGACACGTGGCGGCGGCGAGGTGAAGTCCGAAGGCACGCTGGGTCCGATCAACCGAGCCGACGTCTCTGAAGCGCCGTTGGCGGCGACCATCACGCTGCAGGCCATTGATTTTGCCGACACCGGACTGAGTAGCGCTTCCGCTGGGGGGCTGCTCGACTTTGCGGGAAGCTTGAAGTCCGACGGGAAGAAAGCGCACACCGAGGGCACCGTCAAGGTGACCAAGCTGCAGTTGGCACGCAACGGCGACCCCGCCAAAGTACAGCTGACAGTCGAATATGCGACCGACTACGATCTGGTCCAACAAGCCGGCGTACTATCGCGTGGAGAAATCCACATCGGCCAAAGTACCGCGCATCTTTCCGGCACCTACGACCTGCAGGGGCAGTCCACGGAGGTACATTTGAAGTTGACCGGAGCGGCGCTGCCGCTGGCAGACGTCGAAGAGCTGCTGCCCGCGTTGGGCGTTGCGTTGCCCACCGGAGCATCTCTGCAGGGGGGCACGGTCGATGCCGACCTGGCGATCGAAGGGTCCGTGGATCGAATTATGACCAAGGGCCGATTGAACCTGTCTAACTCACGGCTGACCGGATTCGACCTGGCGGCGAAGATGTCTGTGTTGTCTGCGCTGGCAGGGTTGAAGGGCGGCTCAGAGACAGTCATACAGATGCTCAGTTCCAACCTTCAGATTGCTCCCGAAGGCGTGCGGGCCGACAACATGAGATTGATTGTCCCTTCTATAGGGACAATGACGGGCCGAGGAACGATTGGAGCGAACAACACCCTCGACTTCCACATGGTCGCCATCCTGGCGAATCCGGGTCAGGGCACTGCCCCTGGGCAACTGGCTTCCCGTTTCTCCATGCTTGGCCAAAGCGCCAAGAATGGGAGCATCCCTTTCATGATTCGGGGAACAAGTTCATCGCCGATTTTCCTGCCGGATATGGCGGGTATCGTAAACAGCGGCCTGGGCGCATCACGTTTTTCAACACAGCCGACGGCGCAACAGACTCTTACCGGTAGGCTTGACGGATTGCTGGGAAATGAGAGGTAAGCGTCGGCTGGCTGCCAAGGAAGCTCTCATCAAGTTCTCTGAATTCCACTGACGCCTGAGATAAATCGAGGCCAGAGTGGATTACTTCCGGATTGCCGACAATACTCTCGGGGCCATTAATGATTTGTCGAAAGGAAAACGATCTGGTCCGCCAGGCCATCAAAGCGTGGCCACTCGCCGCTGGACCAGCAGAAAGTACAGAGCCACCATAATCAGCAGCAATCCGTTCAGGCCCAGCACCACTGGTACCGTAAACACGGGAACGAGCCATCCCGATAGCAGGTTTCCCATGGGCAGGCCTCCACGGAATGCACAGTTGTATACGCTCATTACGCGTCCGCGCATTTCGTTGGTGGTGATCAACTGCACCAGCGAATTTACCGTGGCAAAGACAGCCATCATGGAACCGCCCACGATCACCATCATGAGATAGCTCAGCGGCAGCGATTTCGAAAGAGAAAACCCTGAAATCCCGGCACCCAGGCAGATGAGCATGATGAGGGCGACCCGCCCCTTCTTGTGTATGTTGCCCATCCCCGCGACAATCAGCGAACCGCAAATCGAACCGACTCCCATGAGGGTCAGCAGGTTGCCGTATGTCTCCGGACCGCGATGAAAGATGTCTTTCACAAACACAGGGAAATAGGTCCGCATGGGCATGCTCAAGGCGGTCATGCAGAACGCCAGTAAGGTAAGTGCCAGCATGGAATTCTGCTGGCGAACGAACCTGAGGCCCTGCTTCAGGCTGCCGAAGATCGATTCGGTGGCTCTCTCCGGCAGGAATCGGACCGAGATAATGGAGAGCGAAATGATCGGCGCCAGGAAGGAAAGCGCATTCAACCCAAAACACCACTTCTCGCCTAGCTTTGCCAAGGCCTGTCCGGCGAGTGCGGGGCCAATGATCACCGCTATGTTGTTCTGGATCGAGTTCAGCGCAATGGCGTTCGGCATGTCTTCTCTCTTGACCAGAGTTGGAATCAGCGCCTGGTAGGCCGGCCCGCCAAAGGCCTGGGCCAAGCCGGAGGCGAATGAGAGACAGAGAATATGCCACACCTGGATCAGTCCGGTCGTCACCAGCACAGTGAGTATCGTCGCGTTCGCCATCTGCACGTACTGGGAGACGAGGAGAATCCTCCGACGCTCAGCGCGGTCGGCCACCGCGCCGCCGATCAGAGTGAAGAGGAAGATGGGAATGCCGCCGAGGAACTGATCCAGCGCGAGCAAGGAGGCCGAATGGCTCAGACGATAGATGAGCCATCCCTGCGCCACGATCTGCATCCAGGTGCCGATGCTGGAAGTACAGGCACCCACCCACATCAGGCGGAAATCCCGATATTGAAATGCTTTAAATACCCGGTGAAACGTTGACATATCCATATGCCCTGCGCTTCTCTGGCGCCTGGAGTCCATCATCGCACGGGCATCTCTCGCTTCGCGATAGTTAAGCGTGGCGAGCAGGCGAAGGCGGAGGTCGGTGGCACGCAGCGGTGGCGAGTCCGGCGCGGGGAAAAAAGGCACGCTCCACCACCAGGGACCCATAGGCAGCAGTGCAGAGGGGGGCATCGTGGTGAAAGGCGCGTCAGTTCCCTCCTTCAAATTGCCCCACTCCAAGCGCCTGCTTCATTTCCTGGTAATCACGCTCGATACGCCAGCGCAGCTTCACCGTGGTCACCGGCTTCCGCACGCTGATCGAGACCGGCAGGTTGGGGAACCAGTATTTCGTTGGCTCCTTCTTTGTCTTGGGCCATTCGATCAACAGCCATTGTTCTTCGCGGGGTTGGCTGCGCTCGCAGTCGCGATGGGCTACGCGCACGCGCAAGGGGGCAAAGCGAGAATGCATCGTGCCACGGGTTCCGTCACGCCGAGTTGCCAGGCGCAGATCGCGTGGGCTCAACACCAGGCGAGTTCTTTGATCGAAAGCGATTGATGCCGCTCTTCCCGCTGGAGCAGCTTCGGAGGACCTCCCATGGCGGCGCGCGCCTTGGCCGGGAGGGGAGCGATACCTGGCGGCCAAACCGGGGTCGAGGGCTGCACCCCATCGCGGAACCTGTTGTCGTCGCCATAGGCGGCGTCGGCTAGCACCGGGGCGCGCAATCGCTGCTCAACATCCACGGCGATCAGGATGATCAAATAAGTGTGCGGCTACATCTGACTCAGCGCGAAGCGCCAGGCGATGGACCAGTTCGAAAGGGCACAGATTCTGCGAGAGGGGTCACAATAAAGTGGGCAAAACCAGCGGAGGAGAACATGCGAAAAGCCAGTAAGTGCTTGAAAAAAATGGCTCCTCAGGTAGGACTCGAACCTACAACCCTCCGGTTAACAGCCGGATGCTCTGCCATTGAGCTACTGAGGAGTGTACTCACGCGGTCGGGCGACCGCGTTAATAAATTGTCGATTCCCTTTATACATGAGTACCTCACCTCGCGTCAAAAAATGCTTCATGATTACCAGCAAATCTTTAACGGAAGTTCCTGAAGCTCTGCGCGGTCCCGTCTTGGGCTGTATCTGGCATCCCAAGGCCCGGGGTCACAATGTCTGTCCTGCGGGCAGGCAACTCATTGAGCGATTTCTCCAGCTCTTCGCATCCCCAGGTGCTAAAACGCGCAAGCTGTTCGCGCTTGAAAGCAATTCACAACCCATTCACCGGAAATACAACCGTTTGGCGCCTTGTGTGCCACCTTCGAACGGTCGCAATAGCATCTAAACGGTTGACCCGCTTTGATTTGGCGTGGTATAAGGCATATGCGATCATTCTGCCAGCACCCCCCGGTGGGAGGCGGTGCGCAGGTCGCAGTTCATTCGCTTGAAAGGGCGCATCCATATTGTTTGATGGTCAGTTAGCCGCATGAGCGGCGTGATTTGAGCCCTGTCAGGAATGAAATCTGGAGGCGCGGCCAAACCTCGTTAGGTCATCTGCCTTGGTGTAGAAGCGCGTCTTCGAGTTTCGACCGAGTGAAGGGCGGTGCTCAGTTGCGAGCGCCGGCGAGCCTTCCCTGCCGGTCGGGGCTGAAAACGAATTCAATTGAAGGCGGTCGGAGGATTTGTATGCTTACTTGGCGCGCGGCTTGCCGCTCGGCTAAGGTGTTGGGACTTTCTGCGGTCCTCGGCGTAACTTGCCTCGCAAGCGCTGAACCGGTCCATAAAGCGGGCGGCGAGGCCAGCCTGCGGTTGCCCAGCTTCTCTCAGGTCAGCTTCATCGGCGGTTTGAACGGCAACACTTTGCTCCTGATCGGACTGCTGTTCTGCGCTGCCGGCCTGCTGTTTGGACTGGCGATCTACCAGCAGCTCAAGAATCTCCCGGTGCACGGCTCGATGCGCGCTATCTCCGAGCTGATCTACGAGACCTGTAAGACCTATCTGGTCACCCAGGGCAAATTCATCCTGGTGCTGTGGGCGTTCATCGCCGTGATCATCGCCGCCTACTTCGGCTGGTTGTCGCCGGTGCCGAATAAGTCGGTCGCCGTTACCCTGCCGATCATCCTGGGCTTCAGCCTGGTCGGAATCGCCGGCAGTTATGGCGTGGCGTGGTTCGGCATTCGCGTGAACACATTTGCCAACTCGCGCACCTCATTCGCCAGCCTGCGCGGAAAGCCCTATTTCTGTTACGCCATTCCGCTCAAGGCGGGCATGAGCATCGGCATGATGCTGATCAGCGTCGAGTTGCTGATCATGCTCTTCATCCTGCTGTTCGTGCCGGGCGACTACGCCGGCCCATGCTTCATCGGCTTTGCGATCGGTGAATCGCTGGGCGCAGCAGCGCTGCGTATCGCGGGCGGCATCTTCACCAAGATCGCCGACATCGGCAGCGACCTGATGAAGATCGTCTTCAAAATCAAGGAAGACGATGCGCGCAACCCCGGCGTCATCGCCGACTGTACGGGCGACAACGCCGGCGACTCGGTCGGTCCCTCGGCCGACGGTTTTGAAACCTACGGCGTCACCGGCGTAGCGCTGATCACCTTCATCCTGCTCGGCGTTCACGACCCGCGCCTGCAAGTGCAGTTGCTGGTGTGGATCTTCGTCATGCGCATCATGATGCTGTTTTCAAGCGCCTTGGCTTACTTCATCAACGAAGCGATCGCCCGCGTTCGGTATCTGACCGCCGACGTGATGAATTATGAGACGCCCCTGACCACGCTCGTGTGGCTCACCTCAGTGCTCTCGATCGTGCTGACCTACGTTGTCTCGTACGCGATGATCCCGACGCTCGCCGGCAACCCGAGCCTTTGGTGGAAGCTGGCCAGCATCATCTCGTGCGGAACCCTGGCGGGAGCGGTAATCCCGGAACTAGTGAAGGTGTTTACTTCCACCGAGTCGCGGCACGTTGCTGAGGTGGTCACTTCCTCCGAAGAAGGCGGCGCTTCGCTAAACATCCTCTCGGGCTTTGTGGCCGGCAACTTCTCCTGCTATTACCTGGGCGGCGCCATGGTCATCCTGATGTCGGTGGCTTACTGGATCAGCACCTATGGGCTACAGGCGATCATGCTCGCTCCGGCGGTCTTCGCATTCGGTCTGGTGGCCTTCGGATTCCTGGGCATGGGTCCCGTCACCATCGCGGTCGACTCTTATGGCCCGGTGACCGACAACGCGCAGTCCGTCTATGAATTGTCGATGATCGAGCAGATACCCGGCATCGAGGGCGAACTCGAGAAGCAATACGGTTTCCGGGTCGATTTCGAACGCGCCAAGCACCTGCTCGAAGCCAATGACGGTGCCGGAAACACCTTCAAAGCGACCGCTAAGCCGGTACTGATCGGTACGGCTGTGGTCGGCGCCACCACGATGATTTTCTCAATCATCATGGGGCTCACTGGCGGCTTGCAGCACTCGCTTGAGAAGCTCTCTCTGCTCCACGCGCCATTCATGCTTGGACTGATCTCGGGCGGTGCCATGATCTACTGGTTCACCGGCGCATCCACGCAGGCGGTAACCACCGGCGCATACCGCGCCGTGGAGTTCATTAAGGCGAACATCCGCCTCGACAGCGCCGCCGCAGCGAGCATCGAGGACAGCAAGCGCGTGGTGGAGATCTGCACCCAGTACGCGCAGACGGGCATGTTCAACATCTTCCTCGCCGTCTTCTTCGCCACCCTGTCGTTTGCCTTTATTGAACCGTTCTTTTTCATTGGCTACCTGGTTTCGATTGCCATCTCTGGCCTGTACCAGGCAATCTTCATGGCCAATGCGGGCGGCGCGTGGGACAACGCCAAGAAGGTCGTCGAAGTCGAACTCGATGCCCGCGGCACAGACTTGCACGCTGCCGCCGTCGTGGGCGATACCGTCGGCGATCCTTTCAAGGACACATCGTCGGTGGCGCTCAACCCGGTCATCAAGTTCACGACGCTGTTCGGATTGCTTGCCGTAGAGCTGGCCGTTACGCTGAACGCTTCGCAACCGATTCTTGGCAAAGCGCTCGCGGTGATCTTTTTCGCGATCTCGTTCGTCTTTGTCTACCGGTCGTTTTACAGCATGCGCATCGGCGGCTCCAAGCCCCAGGAGCAGAACAAAGCTGCGAACTCCAGTTCCGGCCACAAGGTGGGAATCGAAGCGGCTCACTGAACCGCCCGAAAGTACGAACGCGCTCTTGATCGAGCATCACTACCAGCAGAAACGCCACCCGATTGCGGTGGCGTTTTTCAGTAATACAGCTTTGTCCTCTGGTATCCTCAGGGCCACATCCTGCGCCCTCCTGCCCCCGAATGCCCCGCCCTTCCATTACCGCGCATCCTCTTCGCGCACGCATTTCGAGACACCGCTCGGCAACCAAATCGAGAGCACTCTGCGCTGCTTCGCTGCCTCACGCTGTGCCTGCGACGCACAAGCGGCCGCGAACTGACGATCGATGAACGTTTATCAGCGATCTGCTCTGTCGCATGTTGCTTTTCGCCAACTCCTTCTGTATATTTGAGTTGCGGGGTGGAGCAGTCTGGTAGCTCGTTGGGCTCATAACCCAAAGGTCGTAGGTTCAAATCCTACCCCCGCAACCAAAAACTCCAACAAAACAAGATACTTACAGGCGGGCCGCGAAAGCGGCCCCTGTTGTTTTTCCCAGAATGTCCGTGTTCTGTCCGTGAATGTTTTGCGAAGATGTTTTCCAAAGCGCCCCGAGAAACCATTTTCGTCTGTTATCGGTGGTGCAACGGGGCCCCCGAGTTCGTCGCGGGGGGACGATCTTTTGGCCAGTCTCTGGGCGACATTAGGGATACAGGATTGGGTTTTTCGGTCCCTTTTCAGAACCTACGTTCCATCGGGCCTGAGTGAGCAAGCAATTTCTGAAAACGTATCGCGACTGCGCTTAGATAGGCTACCTTGATTTCCGATTTCCAATTTCCAAATTGGAACGTTCGGATTACAATGGCTCTATGCAAGGGCAGGACATAGCGCTTCTTCTCAAACTCGCCATCCAGAACGAGCCGAACGTTCCGTCGAAAGAACTGGCTGCGAGCCTCTTCATCTCTCCTTCGGAGGTCTCCAAGGCGTTGAAACGCTGCGTGGATTCCGGGTTACTTTACATCTCTTCCGTAGAAAAACGAGTAAACCAGACTGCGCTATTAGAATTCCTGGGGCATGGGCTAAGGTACGTTTTTCCTCCCGCCAGGGGCTCTCTCGTACGGGGCGTGCCCACGGCTGCCTCAGCAGAACCTTTGAAGTCGCGCCTCCTGGAAAGCGGAGAGCCGCCGACGGTCTGGCCTTATGCGGAGGGAAATATCCGCGGCATCGCAATCATGCCTCTCTATAAAGCAGCTCCGAAAGCTGCGCTGCGCGATCCCAAGTTCTACGCTGTGCTATCGCTCGCAGACGCCCTTCGCAGCGGCAGGACGCGCGAGCGGAACTTGGCGATCAAACTGCTCGAAAAGGAGATTCATGGCTGATCCCAACTTGCCGCTGCTCCTAGACGCAGTGCGCAAACTTGCTCCTTTTCTCGATGAGATTGTTTTTGTCGGCGGTGTTACGTTGGGTCTGCTGATCACCGATGAGGCATCCGCGCCGATCCGCGGTACGACCGATGTGGATGTGATCGCCGAGATTCTCACGTACGCCGATTACATCGCTTTCTCCGAGCGTCTGCGCGAGGCTCATTTTACGGAAGATCAGGAACTCACCTGCCGGTGGCACAGCGGCGCACTGACGCTGGATGTGCTGGCCTTGAGCAAAGAGGTTCTGGGGTTTACAAACATCTGGTATGAGCCTGCGCTCCACCATGCCTCAACCTTGACTTTGCCGGAAGCACCATCGATTCGCGTAATAACTGCACCCTACTTTCTGGCAACCAAGATGGAAGCCTTTCGTGGCCGTGGCAAGATGGATTTTCAGGCGAGCCATGATCTGGAAGACTTTGTCGCCGTCATCGAAGGTCGAGAAAACATCGTAAATGAGATTGCGGAATCGCCGCGGGACGTTCGAGATTATCTGGCCCAGGCTGCAAAGGGCCTGCTGGCAGAGTCTCGATTCCTAGACGTGCTGCCTGGATTTGTTTTGGATGACGAGCGAGTCCCAATAATCGAAAAGCGGCTTGCATTTATTGCCGGAGGTGCCAAATAACAAGGCGGATCGCCTCTGCTATCAAAAGCGGAGTTCCTGTGCGAGGCTGGGGTAGGGGAGGCATTGTTTTTAGGGAACGGCACTGGGGAATGAATATGGAGCCAGCCGAATCCGGCCAGCGTAGATTGTACGTGGTGCTGGCCATAGGTAACCACGTCGTTACTTCCCCATCGGCGCGAAAGAAGGAGATATTGGGTTCCTCGATTGGCACGTCAGCTGAATCCGGTTGTTAGTAGTCCGGACTATCCGCCAGCGAGCGGAATGAGGTGTGCCGGTTCTTCAAGAATGTCGAGCAGCGCCTGCGCGCAATAGACGCGGTCGCGCTTCGCCTCGGATGTCTGTTGTACCATGCCGTTCCGTTCCAGCCGTTCAATAGCTCTTTGAGCTGTTGTGAAGGCCAGCTTCAGTTCCCGAGCCACGCCGGTCGTCGTGATGAAGGGGTTTGCCGAAAGGAGTTCGAGCACCCTCAAAGGAGTTTGCGTCGATTCTCCGGCGAGACTGCTTCGCCACTGCGCAAGAATGTCATTGATGCGGGTTGCACGGCTCAATGCATCCTCCGACATGCGAGCGATTCCCTGCAGGAAATACTCCAGCCATTCCAGCCACGCGCCGCGTTCGCTCACTGCGCGCAAACTACCGTAGTAGTCCGCTCGTGAAGCTTCAAAGAACGCCGAAAGATAGAGCAACGGAGTCGGCAGGATCTTCTTTTCAATCAGGAACAGAGTAATCAAAAGCCGCCCCACTCGGCCATTTCCATCAAGGAACGGATGAATGGCTTCGAACTGGTAGTGCGCGAGTCCAATGGTCACCAGTGGCGGCAATTGGGACTCGTGAAGAAACTTCTCCCAGGCGGCGAGGCAGGGTTCCACTTCGCCCGGCGGCGGTGGAATCTCCAACCGCGTGTTGACGAACTGCCCCAAGCGAAGTTTGCCGTCGGGGTTGTCGACCCAGCCCATCACCAGGGCCGTGTGCTGGTTGGGATCGATGATGCAGCCCACTTGGTCGAAACGGCCGATCCGCGTGGCCGCGTCGCTGCCGGAGCCGACGGTC
>CAINCZ010000100.1 GCA_903847195.1 uncultured Acidobacteriota bacterium
GACGTGCTACCCGGACTGGCCGACCGCTCCATCCAAACTATGGCTCACCTTACGCCCTGTGCCTACGCCGCCAATCAAACCCAATAGCCTGTCCAACTCCTCGCACCGCTGTCAACCATGTACTTGCCTGGACGGATACAGACCGTCCTCCAAATGGTGAGGGTACGTAGCAATGTAACCAGAGAGAGCTTTTTCGTAATCGAAATGAGAGAAAAGGCTCTGCCAATTGGCTGAATCGTTCATGACTGCTTCCAATCTCTGCCTTGAGATCGAACCTATTTCCGAAACAGTCGTTCGCAACTCCCCTGCTGAAAACCTGGATTCTGCGGGTAGTAGCACGACAATGTCACGGTCGTCAGGACCAACAGTCAGATTCCACCGGACCATAATGCGTCGGCCCATTTCTCCGTCGGGCTCATCCGCGCTAATTGGCACCAAAGGGTTCCAATCAGTATCCTCGACTGCTTTATTGGTGATTTGACCCAAACGCCCAACTCTATGGCCTTGAAGAGATGCTACAACATAGTCGCCGATCTCCATTCTCTGCAGAGCTACGCGCGCTCGCCTCCAGCCGGCATCATCAGAGGGGCCGGATAATGTAAATCCCCAGCCGCTATGCCAGCCGACGGCGACACATTGGTTGCGAAACCAGCGCTGCCACATGCCGGGATATTTGTTCTCCATGCAATTGATCTTCCACAATTTCACGGTGAAGATTCCTTTCAGAAATCCAGGCTTCTGGCATCAGACGTAACCTGCAATACCTCATCCAAAGTCTCGATATCCACCAACCCATAACATCCATAGGTTGCCGGCAGGATGCGGCTGGCTGGGTGCTTGCGGCGGAGGTTGGCTAGCTTTTCGGTTCCGGCGCGGTAGGCGGGGAGGTACATGCGGCCTAGCAGTGGATGGCGGCCCCAGGCTCCGGAGAGTTTGTCGGCGCGCTCTTCGCTGACCAGGAAGTTGCGGCGCAGGACTTTGGCTACTTCTTGTTGCGGGCGGAGTTCGCCCCAGGTGAGCCAGGAGGACTGGTTCTTGGCATCGTCCTGCAGCAGGCTGAGCAGCACTCCGATCTGGAGATCTTCGTCGGGCAGGTCGGAGACATCGGTTACGCCGTGGGCGATGAGGATGGCGTTGTTGGCGATGCCTTCAAACAGCGAGGCGGCGCGGGTGTTCATGGTGAGCACGGTGGCTTCGAAGCCGGCCAGTTTGCGCACGTAGAGGTTTTGCAGGTAGGCGAAGGTGGTGACGTGGCCGGGGACGACTTCGTGGGTGATGAGTTGTTCGAACTCGGGCACCGACATCTGGAGCGAGGCGTTGATCTCGTAGGTGGCTTCGTACTGCGGCGAGCCGTCGGCGTGGCGGGCACGTCCGACGTAGTTCATGGAGCCGGAGAACCAGGCGTCTTTGATGGGCAGGAAGTCGATGTTGGCGCGCGGCACCGGGGCCAGCTCGGGCGGCAGGTGCGGCGTGAGGTTGATTCCACTCAGCCGGTCGAACTGGGCGATGACGGCTGCGCTTAACAGCTTGACCGAAGCCATGGGGAAGGTGCGTTCGCGGCGCCAGTTGTCGACGGCGGCCAGGAGCTCACCGCCATTGGCGGAGTTGAAGCCGGCGCGGGCCAGGAGTTCGGCGACTCGTTCGCGCTTTTGCGCGGGGTCGGACTGCTCGGGCTTGCGTCCGGTGGAGGCCATGACGGAGCGTTCGTAGGGAACGGCAGGGCCCTGGCCGAGCACTTCCATGGCGAGGTCCCACATGACCTGGAGGCAGAGGGCGAGGCCGTCGAGGTAGCGTCCGCGCAGTCCGCCGATGATGGCCGCCTGACGGCTGAGTCCGGCGATGGCGGCGGGCAGATCGACTTCGCCGAGGTACTGGCTGATGGCGGCGCGGTCGATCGATTTGGCCGAGAGGCCGCCGGTTTCGCGCATGCGCGCGGCGCCCGGAGTGGTGTAGGCGCGGGGCAGCGGTTCGTCGGAGAACCACGAGTCGGCGATGAAGCGGCCGGTTCCGGAAGGGCACATGACATCGCCACCCCAGAGGATGTCGATACCGAGTACAGCGTCAGCTACGTAGCGTCCTACTTCGTCCATCAGATTGCCCTCTCTTTTTGCAGCGAGCGCCGCCAGACATAAATACACAGCGCAATAAACAAGATGGCGGAAACCGACTGCGAGATCGGCTCATTGGAATAAAACGGCGTGTGAATCAGGTCTTCGCGGAAGCTGGGGAACAGCCGCAAGGCCGCGCCGAAGACTCCGCCGAGCGCGCCGCCGGCCATCAGGCCGGAGGCGAGGATGACGCCGCGTTCGCGGATGCGATTGCCGGGTTCGCCGCCCGCGCGTTCGGCGCGCTTATTGAGGGCGTGGGAGAGGTATCCGCCGACCAGCGCCGGGGTGTTCAGCTCCAGCGGGAGGTACATGCCGAGGGCGAAGACGAGAGAGGGCTGGCCGAGCATCTCGAGCATGATCGTAATCATGGCGCCGACACCGAACAGCAGGTAGGCGACCGGCTGGCGGCTCATGAATCCTTCGACGAGGGCCTTCATGATGGAGGCCTGCGGCGAGGCCAGCACGGGGCGCAGGTCTCCGACGGCGGCTTCGCCGAACTGGAAGACGCGGGCGAGCATGACGACGGCGATGCCGGCGGCAACGGCGGCGGCGATGACGCCGAGGAATTTCACCTTCTCCTGCGCGGAGGGCGTGGAGCCTAGCCAGTAGCCGGTCTTGAGGTCGGTGATGGTTTGTCCGGATACGGATAAGGCGGTACACACCATGCCGGCGATGGCCATGACGAAGAACATGCCGGTGGTGCCGGAGACTCCGAAGCGCAGCAAGACGATGGACGAGATGATGATGGTCAGCATCGTCATGCCGGAGACGGGGTTGCGGGCGGTGGTGGCGATGGCGTTGGCCGCGACCGAGGTGAAGAAAAAGGAGAAGACGAGGGTGAGCAGCAGGCCGATGCCGACGACCATCCAGGTGGCGCGCAGACTGCCGAGGAAGATGGCGACGGCGAGGGCTCCGATGACGACGCCGAGGATGATCGTCATGATGGAGACGTCGCGGTCGGTGCGTTCGGTGGCGTGCGCTTCACCCTGGCGGAAGACGCGCAGGGCGATGCCGAACGATCCGGCGACGATGCGCAGCGACTTGATGATGCCGAAGATGCCGGCGGTGGCGATGGCGCCGACGCCGATGAAGCGGACGTAATTGCGGTAGATCTGCACGGCGGACATGGTGGAGATCGGAATCGTGCCGGGATAAACGGCGTTGACGACGTGATTGCCGATGAACCAGATCAGCGGGACGAGGACGAAATTCGCCAGTACGCCGCCAGCGCACAGGATCATGGAGCTGCGCAGTCCCATGACGTAGCCGAGGCCGAGGATGAAGCCGATGGCGTCGAAGCTGAAGACGACGCGCGCCCGGTCGGAGAGGGCGCGGACGACGGGGATGAAGCGGAAGTCGATCGATTCCTTCCAGACCTCGAAGGTGGTGACGAAGAAGTCGTATACGCCGGAGATGGCGGTGGCTTCCAGCAGCAAGCGGGCCTGCGAGCCGCCCTTCTCGCCGGTGACGAGGACTTCGGTGATGGCCGTGGCTTCGGGGTAGGGCAGCACGCCGTGCATGTCGCGCACAAAGTAGCGGCGCAGCGGAACCAGGAACAGAATGCCGAGACAGCCTCCGGCGAGACAGATGAAGATGGTCTGCACCGGATGCGGATCGAGCTTGAGGATGTAAAGCGCGGGCAGGGTGAAGATGGCGCCCGCGACGACCGAGCCGGCGACGCCGCCGATGCCGGTGATGATGACGTTTTCGAGCAGAGTGGAGCGGCGGGCATAGACGCGCGCCAGGCCGATGGCGAGGATGGAAATCGGAATCGCCGATTCCATCACCTGTCCGACCTTCAGCCCGGAATACGCCGAGGCGACGGTGAAGATGACGCAGAGGAAGAGGCCCCAGGCAATGGAGCGCCCGCTGACTTCGGCCATCCGGGCATCCGGGGCAATGACGGGCCGATAGGTCTCGGACTCTTTCAAGGGGACGTAGGCGTTGGCCGGAAGCGACTTCGTCTCGACTTCGCTCATGTGCGGCTCTCTCCTGGAGGGCTGACGGTCAGAGGATATTGTATCCAGCAGCATAGCGAAATGCGCGGGTGGCTTCCTGAATTCGAAATAGTAAGGTTACGCGGGTTCTTTGGGGGAGCGAAAAAAATACCCATCTACGGGTGGTTGGGGGCCATCACTTCAGAACCAATCGCTTCCGGCAATTCCTGCTAGGCCTGCCTGAAGCCGCAGGCGGTCGGGGGTCTGATTTTGCATGGCGACGCGAAGCACGTTGTAGGGATCCATGTGCCCAAGGCGATTCAATCCCCCATATTGTGAAAAAGCTATCCGATAGCCACAATGCTGGGCGGCCTGGGCGCTCCGGGGGGAAAATGCGGCCGGAGAACCGACGGGATAGGCCAATGCTTCTACCCGGCATCCCAACTCACTCCGCATAATCTGCTGGGAACGCGTGAGCTCCTGCAGTTCCTGCTCGGGCGAGAGCTTGCTGAGCATCTCATGCGACTCGCTATGCGAGCCGAAATCCATTCCGGCTCTTTGCATCTCGCGAGCCTCGTCCCAGTTCATGAAGCGGCGCGAGTTGTCCTGCGGCACGGCTTCCACGCCGCAGGCAGTATTGAGTTCCTTCAGGAAGCGTCGCCGGTCGATGGTTTGCGGCTCCTTGAACAACTCCAGGACCTGGACCAAGGCCGTATCAGCACCAAGAATCCGGGTATCGAAAACACAAGGCCGCGGATACTCCAGGCGGATCTCAAGCTTGCGGGCATGTCTCACGACATACGCGATATGGTCCCACCATGGAAGATGGTCGGTGCCGACAAAAGAAGTCGGCAGAAAAAATGTGCCGGGCACACCATGCGACCTCAAAACCGGGAAGCCTTCGGTGTAGTTATCCAGGTAGCCGTCGTCGAAGGTAATGAGCAGGCAGGCGGCGCGCCCCGGCTGGAATCCCCTGGTAACCAGATCGGTTGCTTCATTCAGGGCAACGATGTGAAAGTGGCGCTTCAGATAGGCCAGTTGCAGGTCGAGTTCGTCGCCCGTGACCGAAAATACGCCAGGATCGTAGGGTGTCTTGGAAGCGTCGCCAATCCGATGGTAGGTCAGAACGACCAGCACGCGCCGCTTAGGAAGACGCTCGAGCAGAGACAGAATGCCGACTGCGCCAGAACACTTGGCGAGGAAGTCTCGCTTGCCTCTGGGCCAGATTCTGAGCATGGCGAGATTAGACATTGAAATACCTCTGCCGACAAGGGTAAAGCAAACGCGGGAGTGCCGTTTCAGATGGCATCTGCTTGTGGCGGGAATAGATGGCTCGTCCTGCTGAGAAAGCAGATTCCTCGCTGCGCTCGGAATGACAACCTGCCGCTGGCCGGCATGCAGGAGACCACGCCAGGTGGAAAGGGCGTTCATGGCACCCCGGCGCTGGACATCGTATGCATGATTTCCCTGACGGGGCGAGCGGCTGTTTATAATGCTTGCCCATGGCACTCATCTCGAGACCTTCGCAGCGCGAGGATCGCGAACAGATTACGTCGCTGATGCGAGAGTCGCTGGGTCTGCCTTCAGATGCCGCCGCAATTGAACTCTCGTTCCAGGACTGGAAGTACTGGTTGCCGCATCCGCTCAGTGCGGCGAGCCGCGGCTGCGTGATCCGAAACGGAGATCGACTGGCCGCGCACGGCAGCAAATGGCCGATTCGCCTGCATACGGGCTCCGAGTGGCTGGAGTGCCACCACCTGATCGATTGGGTTGCCACACGGTCTGTCCCGGGCGCAGGCGTAGCGTTATTGAAGGCCTGCAACAAAGGCAGCGCCGCCGTGTTTGCGATTGGCGGATCGGCGATGACTCGCCAGATCATGCCGGCGATCGGGTTCCAGCCGAAGAACCAGATTTACTTTCTCGGGCGGCCATTACAACTGCTGAGTCCGGCGATGGAAGAGTCGGCGAGGGATTGGAAGTTTCCGGCACGGGTGGCACGGAATGCCTACCGCCATTGCTTCCCGGTTTCATGGGGAACGCCGCAGGGCACAGAGTATCGGGCTTGTGATTGGAATGATATTCCCGAACGGATGTATCCCCAGGGCAGCCCGACTCGGGCGGTCAGTGCACGGAGCAGCGAGCTGTTTCAGTATCTGGCAGTTTGTCCCAGGTTTGAGAGAATGCTGCCGTATCTGTTGAGTCAGGCAGGGCGCGAGGTCGCCTATTGCGTCATGGCTCAGGTGGGCAGCCAGGTCCGGATGATCGATTACGGTCCCGACGGCCTGACGGCAGCGGATGCATCGTTGCTGGGAAGGTGCGCGCAACGGGCCGCCCGGTTTGATTTTCCGGGCGCCAGCACGATTCTCGCCGCCACCACGGAGCCTGCCGTAGGAGAGGGGTTTCTGCGGTCGGGCATGAGACTTCACTTTGACGAGTGCATCAAGGTTCTCGCTCTGGCCGAGCCGGTGAAAGATATCCGCGAGTTTCGCCTCACGATGATGGATTGGGACATCGCCTGCCTGTAGCTGGTCAGGCCCAGCCGGTGCGCGTTGACCGGGCAGTTCGATTCGCAAAAAGCAGCGCCGCCGGCAGGTAGAAGCCGGCGGCGCTGGATTAGATTCGAAGTGTTTCAGCCGCAGATCGCGACGGGGCGAATCGGCGAACCGGTGGCACCGACGATCTTCAGGGGCGAGGCGAAGAACAGGAAGCTGTGGCAGCGCTCGGCGGCCAATGCCTCCAGATCCATGTTCTCCATGATCTGCACACCTTGGTCAGCGAGCAGGAAGCCATGCACGGCTCCGCCGCCGTTGCCATCGTTGCATTCATAGGTGGCACTATCGGCGCCGGTCAGCGAAGCACCGTTGCGGACCAGCCATTGCGCGCCGCTTAGATCCGGGCCGGGGAAGCCTTTGCCGGCGCCCAGGTACTGCTCGGGATTGCTCCACATGCGAGCCCAGCCGGTGCGGATCAGGGCCACGTCGCCGTTGCGCATCTCGATCTTCTGGGCCTTGGCGACCTTTTCCAACTCCTGCCCGGTGATGGCATAGCCGGGGTCCAGTTTTTCCACGCCCTTGTATCCGGCCACGTCAAACAATACACCGCGGCGCAGAATGGGCGGGGTCTGCTCGATGCCCTGGTGCGCCAGTCCGCCCTTGCCGGTCACAGCCGTGTGGATGTCGTGCCCGCCGTGCAGGCAGCCATTCTTGGAGAAGTGCCCGATGGCATCAATGTGAGTGCCGCTATGCGTGCAGCCGTTGATGACGTCGTTGGCGGCGCCGAGGTTGCCGGGCATCTCGAAGTCGGTATGGCGCATGTTGATCGTGAACGAAAACGGCACATGCGCGAAAAAGGTGGGCATGCCCTGCGTCATACCCTGCGCCAGATCAATCAGGCGTCCCTTCCGGAGCAGTTCTTCCATCGCTTGCAGCATGAAACCTCCTGTTGGGTGCGTGAGCCGGGGCTCAGCGAGTGCCGTCCGGTTCGGTCATCAGTCACGCTTCGCAGAACGCAAAGGCCAGCGGCGAACGTCAAATCCGCTGCGCGCATCTGCGAGCCTGAGCGGGACAGTTTATGACGATCCCCATCTTCACAGCAAGAACAAACAGCTTTGTCACCCGCGAGGCCGCGCCGGTATTCAGACTCGGCGCGCATCCATCCGATTCAAACCGAGTTTACATCGACGACGTAATGGCAAGCAGGTTCTGCACGACGGGAGATGGGTCCTGCTGACGGCACATGACGGCCAGCCCCAAGGTGACGCGGGAGTTGCGAATGGGGCGGAAAGCGACGTGCTTTTGGGCGTAGGGCTTTACGTTTTCCGTCGTCACCGTAACGCCGAGGCCGGCGGAGATCAGCCCCATGGTGGTCATCACGGTGGTGGTGGCGATCGGATGACCGACGCGGGGTTGAAAGCCGGCGCGGCGGCACTCGGCCAGCACTATGTCCACGAGGGTGCCGGCTGTCTCATAGTTGGGAAGAATGAACACCTCATTGCGGAGGTCAGACAGATCAACGTCCCTGGAGCGGGCGAGGGCGTGAGAGTCCGGCAGGGCGACCATCAAACGGTCGGGCCGCAGCGTGCGGACGAGAAGTTCCCGCTCGCGCATGGGTCCATACGAGAAGCCAACGTCGATGCTGCCCATGCGCAGCCCCGCTTCAATCTCCGCCGCGCGCATTTCCCGCAGGACGATCAATGGTCCGGGGTATTGGCTCCGGAAGCGCTGAATCAAACCCGGTATGACGGCCAGGCCGGCGGTGCTGATGAATCCGATTTCGAGCTTCCCCATCTCGCCGCGGGCCGCGCGCTGCGCCGTCAGGGCAGAGTTGTCCAGCAGCCGCAGGGTGTTTTCGGCCTCCAGCAAAAAGGAGTTGCCTGATTCCGTGAGGGAGATCCGGTTCTTGACCCGCTGGAACAACTGCACGCCCAGTTTGGCTTCCAGGTTGTGGATGGCGCGGGTGAGTGCGGGCTGGGCAATGTGCAACGTGGAAGCCGCCCGCGTGATGTTCAAGCAGCGGGCAGCGGCAACAAAATAGACCATATGCCGAGTTTCGATCATGGCGGCCTCTGATGATACCTTCTCCGTATGGCCCTTACATCGCGGGGCCTTCCTCTGCGCGCGAGCGGGGAGATTGTTGGCTAGTCTAGCTTGGGAAGGCCGCTGCCGCAGCTGTTTTCAGTCCATAACGAAACGGTATGATATAGGCCTAAAGATAGTATTTGATTTGTAAGCGGCGCCGTAATTGAATTGACAGCCACGAAGGGATGCCACGCGGCGTGGTGCGCCTGCCGATGGGCAAGCGCGTCCCTCAGCAAGTTAAGAAGTTCACCGCTCGAGCAAGTGTCGCCTTATGCACACGGAGAGGACTGCCATGGAGCAGGTATTCACGAATCTCACCAACGGAGGCCCGATCTCGGTCTACGTGAAGGACGGCAAGATTGTCCGCGTCCGTCCCTTGCAGATACCGGAAGACGAGTTCAAGCCTTGGGTGATTGAAGCGGACGGCAAGAAGTACTCGCCGCCGCGTGCGGTGCGCGTGGCTCCTCCCGTGCACGCGGAACGCAACCGGCTGGACTCAAAGAACCGCGTGCTGTACCCGATGAAGCGCGTGGACTTTGATCCCAAGGGGAATCGCAATACCCAGAATCGCGGCAAGTCCGGCTACGTCCGCATCAGCTGGGACGAGGCACTGGAAATCGTCAGCGGCGAAATCAAGCGGCTGACCGAAGCCTATGGCGGCTCCTCGATCACCGGCATCACCTCGTCGCACC
>CAINCZ010000101.1 GCA_903847195.1 uncultured Acidobacteriota bacterium
GGTTCCGCCGGTTTCACGTGAACGGCTGCGGTCTACCCGGTAAAAGCGCTCGGTGAGGCGCGGGACGTGCTGCGGCTCGATGCCGATACCACTGTCCTGCACGCTGAACACCCCTTCTCCCTCCCATTCTTCCCATTGCAGCACGATCTCACCGCCATCCGGCGTGTAACGAATGGCGTTGCTGACCAGGTTGCCAAAGGCGCTGCGCAACTCGTCCTCGTTGCCCAGCAGCCAGCGCTCTGAAGCCAGGTTAAGCCGCAGCCGGTGCCGTCCAGCGCTCAAGGATTGCGCATCTTTCAACAAATCCCGGAGCAGGCGCGGCACGTCGACTTTTTCTTCCCGATGGGCAGTGTGGTTACTTTCCAGCCTCGACAGCATCAACAAATCCTTGACCAGATGCTGCATACGGCTGGTCTGGTCGAACATTAGGCTCAGGTAGTGCCGGGTCTGGGTTTCATCCAGATGCGCCATGTCCACCAGCGTTTCGAGAAAGCCGCCAACTACGGTCAACGGCGTGCTCAGTTCATGGGAAACGTTGGCAACAAAATCGCGGCGCATGGTCTCGACCCGTTCGAGCTGGGTAATGTCGCGGCTGATCAGAAGTTTCTGTTCGTCGCCAAAAGGAATCAGCTGAATCGACAGCACCAGTTCACGGTTGCGGGTGGATTTGAATATCAGCGGCTCGCGATAGTTCTGCGCCGCCAAGTAATCGGTAAACTGGGCCTGGCGGATCAGATAGGTCATCCACTGCCCGCGGTCGCGCTCAAGGTTAATGCCGAACTGCGTCTCGGCCACTGGATTGCACCACTCGATCTGGCCGCTGCTGTTCATCATCACGACGCCGTCCGGCATCGCCTCGCCAGCCTGCTGGAAACGCTCCAGCGCATTGGAAAGATTGTGCTGGCTATCGGATTGCCGCCGCTCCAGCTGGTATAGCACGGAAAATGCGTCTTCCCACAACCCGGATCCGGGCGGCACCGTTCCGACATCCGGCTTGCGCAACCAGCCATCCAGCGCATTCAGATTGCGCAAGTGATGGAAAAGGTAAAACAGCAGCAGGACGACCATCAGGATCAGCGCCGGAACCGCACCGACCGCCGCCCACAAGGCGAGCGGAGCAACCGCCAACAGGCTAAGCGTCAGCAATGAACGCCACCAGAAACTAAGCATGAGAGAGGGTGTGGAATCTGAACATGGGAATGGGGATATTTTAGATGGGTTTTAAGTTTTCAGCTGTCAATTTTCAGTAAAAACCTCGTGCTGACAACTGAAAACGCATCATCCCTCGGCCTGCACCGACAGCCGATAGCCGGAGCCCCGCACGGTCTGGACCAAGCCGTCGTGCCCGGTCGCTTCGAGCGCATAGCGCAAACGGCGGATATGCACGTCAACGGTGCGGTCTTCGACAAACACATGGTTACCCCAAACCAGGTCGAGCAGTTGCGCCCGGGAATACACACGCTCAGGATGGGTCATGAGAAAATGCAGCAGACGGAATTCCGTCGGCCCCAGTTCAATCGGCCTATCGTTGCCGGTTACCCGGTGCGTCGCAGGGTCGAGGCGCAAGCCTGACACCTCCACCGCATCGCCCGCCATCTGCGGCGCACGACGGCGCAGCACCGCCTTGATGCGGGCATTCATCTCGCGCGGACTAAACGGCTTGGTGATGTAGTCATCAGCGCCGATTTCCAGGCCGGTAATCTTATCCTGCTCGTCACTCCGCGCCGTCAGCATGATGATAGGCACGTCCCGCGTACGGCTGTCGGCCTTGAGGCGCCGAGCCAACTCCACCCCGCTCATGCCCGGCAGCATCCAGTCGAGCAGGATCA
>CAINCZ010000102.1 GCA_903847195.1 uncultured Acidobacteriota bacterium
ACAACGGGCCGGGCTTCATCGCCCAGGCGCTGGAAGATTACTTGTGCATGCAGTCGATCCGCCACATCCGTTGCTCGCCCCATCATCCGCAGACCAACGGCAAGCTGGAGCGATTCCACCAGACGGTGAAGACGCGCCTGAACGTGCTGGCCTACAGCAGCCCGGAGGAACTCCAGCGGGCGATGGCGGAGTTTATCGAGTATTACAACCACCGGCGCTACCACGAAGGCATCAGCAATGTGGCGCCGGCCGACGTCTACTGCGGTCATCGTGAGGAAATCCTGCGGCGCAGACAGGAGCAGCAAGAACTCACCATTCAGGCGCGTCTGCGATACAATCTGGGGCGCGCAGACCTTCAACCAGAGGGCGACTCAACCCTCGAAACCGTAGCTTGCCGCTAGCGGCACGCAGTCTCATAGGTTCTGAATACGGACAGGGTAGTTCCTGACAGCTCAGCTATAGCTGAGATACTAAGGAGATCGTGCCCTATGAAAATTACTCGTCGCCGCCGGAAACCGCGGCCTGAGCTGTACCAGAAGGTTTGGGTTCAGAGACAGCCCCGTGGGCATGATGGCGGCATTAGGTGCCTCGCTCCTTTCTCAGCATGTCGCCACGAGGCGCTGCTATGACCATTAGTGTGTGAGCTGCGTCACCGAGTGAGCGATGCGAAGTGGTATACCACTGTGCACGCTTCGATGTAAGCAGGATTGGCAAGACTCAGGAGTTGCCGCCGGCGCTGAGAAGGTCGGTGCCAGCGGCATTGGGGCCGAACCCAGGGGACCTCTTTGTGATTAGGGGTGCCTATGATTCGAGCAGCGAGATTGCCCGCCGCGCACGCCAACGAGTTGGCGCCCCTGCCGTACCGCCCGGTCCGCGCCCTGCCCTTGACGCTTCTGAAGTATGTCTTTGCTTTTTTCGCTGCATTCAGTTGCCCGCCTTTGTTCCCTTTCGAGGGCCACACATTAACACCGCAACAACCACCGAATCCGGGGCACCGGGACCGAAAGAGGGAGGCATGGCCCATAAACTGACCACCTGCACGTTCTGCGGGGTGGGTTGCGGACTGTATCTGGAGACATCGGGAGATTACATCGTAGGCGCATATCCCAGTGTGTCTCACCCGACGAATCGGGGAAGGATCTGTCTGCGCGGCTGGAACGTTCATGAGGTCTCCAGCTCGCCAGCGCGTTTGCGCACCCCGCTGCTCCGTAAAGAGGGTGTCCTGCAGCCGGTCGCCTGGGAGGAAGCCTTCGATTTTCTGGCGCTCCGGTTGAAGGAAATTCGCGACCAGCATGGTCCCGACGCCCTGGCTTTCCTAAGTTCGCCGCGCTGCTCGAACGAAGAGGCCTATTTGCTCCAGAAGTTCGCCCGGGCGGTGATCGGTACCAACAACGTGGGCCACGGGACGGGCGTATACGGCCACAACTCGATCGACGTCCTGCTTAACATGATCGGCGCGCCGGCGAGCACCAACTCTGTCGGGGAACTGGAGCGCAGCGAAACCATCATCGTGGACGGGGTGGATTTGCACCGCCAGTTGCCCACCGTGGGGGGCGCGGTGATCCGCGCCAAGCTCAACGGCGCGAAGTTGATCGCGATCGGGTATCGCCTGAACCGGGTTGCGAGGAATGCCGACTTGTTCCTGCGCCTGAAGCCGGGAACGGAGGCGCTGCTTTACGGCGCCATGGCCAAGGTGATCGTGGACCGCGGCCTGATGAATCTGCCCTTCATCCGGGCCCGCTGCGGGAGATACGAGGAGTTTCTGGCCACGGTCAACGGCTGCGACCTGCTGACGGCGGCGGAGAACTGCGGCGTGCCCTCGGAGGAAATCGAAGCTGCGGCCCTGGCCTATGCCCAGTCGCGGACGGCCATGATCATTTATTCCACCGTCAAAGAGGCGCACGCGGCCGCCGGCGTCGAGGCCATCGTCAATCTCGCCCTGCTGACGGGGAATATCGGCCGCGAAGGCGCCGGCATTCTGGCGCTGACGGAGCACAACAATTCCCTGGGGGTGTGCGACGTCGGCATGCTTCCAGACCGGTTGCCAGGCTACGCCGCGCTGGCGGACGAGAACGCCCGGCAGAAGATGGAACGGGTTTGGGGCGTGGCCCCGCCAGCAGCGCCGGGAGCGGATTCCCACAGCCTGCTGGCCGACCGGGGCCATGGCAAAGTCCGCGGCATCTGGTTGTGCCGCTACGATCCGGTCAGCACTGCTTTTCTTGATGATGCCGCCAACACGCTGGGGCAATGCGATCTGGTGGTGGTACAGCACCTATTTCTTACGGAAACAGCGAAGTTCGCCCACCTCGTGCTGCCCACCGCCGCATTCGGCGAAGAGCGAGTTACTTTCACCAATGCGGAACGGCGCATACAACTGGCCGAGCAGGTAATCGACCCGCCTCCGGGAGTTCTCCCGGCCTGGCAGCAGGTGCTGCGGCTGGCGCAGGCCATGGGCGCCAATTGGCACTATGACAGCACGGACGACATCATGAAGGAGATCGCCGAAGTCGTTCCGTTTTATAGCGGCGTGCACTATGCCAACCTAGCGCGCGAGTATGGCCGCCAGTGGCCCTGCACCTTGGATCATCCACTGGGCACGCGCTACCTGTTCGCTCCCGGAGAGTCATCGGTGGAATTCAAGTTCGCTCCCATCGTCCGGCGAACTCCCGACCTCGCCACCAGCAAGGAGTTTCCGATGGCGCTGGTATTTGGTCACTCGCTGTATTACTGGCATCGTAACGTGCTGATCCAGCACAGCGAGTCACTGCGACGCGAGCACCGGACCCTGCTGCTGGATTACCCGGATGGATTCGTCGAGATCAACCCCGAGGATGCCAAGCAATACCGCATCCGAGATGGGGAGAGAGTGCGGCTGCGCGCCAGCAGCGGTGCCTCTCTGGTAGCGGCGCGCATTACCCCGGAGGTGCGCCGGGGCACGGTCTTTGTGCCCTATTTCGTGGCCCAGGTGCAGCGCCAGATCCGCGGAACGCTCGGGAATGGAGTGCTCTGGATTCCGGTGACGGTGGAAAAGGAGGCTGCATGAACGCCCGCATCCTGGCGCGCGCCGACGTACTCAAGCTCATCGATCTGCTGCGGGAACGCGGTTATGAAGTGATGGCCCCCTTTGCGGGCCGTGGCCGCGATACCTACTTCGACGCGGTGAACGACGACAACCGGGCCCAGGTTCAATTGCACCTCGCCAATCCCTACTATCCGCCCAAGCGATTCGTGTTGCCGCACATCGAACCCTTGCTGAAGGTGGAGAAGCGCGACGGAGAGATTCGCATCGAGCCGACCTACGACGTGCGTAAACGAGCCATTTTCGGTATCCGCTCCTGCGACGTGGCAGGGATTCATCACCTCGACCGCTTCTATCTTGGCGGCACCTATCGCGACATCTACTATGAGAAACACCGTAAGAATCTCTTCCTGGTCAACTTGGTTTGCACCGACCCCGGCCGCGACATTCAGGACGAATGCTTCTGCATGTGCGCCGATACCGGCCCGGCGGCGCGCGCCCATTTCGACTTGCAACTCATGGACCTAGGCGACGAGTTCATGGCCGTTGCCGGCACGCCCGCCGGTGAGGCGCTCTTCTGCGCGTCGATTTTCCGCCACGGCCATCAAGGGCACGTGGAAAAACGGCGCACCGTTTTGGCGGAGGTCCGCAAATGTTTCAAGAGCACGACCAGTTGGTTTTCCGCCACGGTCCGCTACATCTCGCACGGCGACATTTTAGAAAAGACTTGGGAGGAGATTGGCAATCGCTGCATGGAATGCGGCGGCTGCACGTACGTGTGCCCGGCCTGTACTTGTTTCACAGTTAGCGATCGGCAATCCGGTCCGGACGAAATCGAGCGGGTGCGCATTTGGGATTCCTGCGCCCTGGGCGGATTTACGCGCATGGCGGGCGGCTTCAACCCTCGCCAGACAGTGCATGATCGCCGCAACCGCCGCTTCTTCCGCAAGCTGGCTCACTACTTCATACAGCGCGAACTTTCCATGGCATGCGCCGGTTGCGGCCGTTGCGCGGCGGTTTGCCACGGCGATGTGGGCATGCCCAGCGTGGTCGAGATGATCCGCCGCGCCACGGCGCAGATTGAAGCGGGAGCGCGCGACGGTACAGTCGGGTGACGCAGAGCCGCGAGCGCGTCTTGCAGTGGGCGCAAGTTCCCTGCGGGCTGAGTGGTTTCGAGGCAACGCGCAGCTGCCAGGAACGTGAATGGGGGATCAACGAAGATGAGTTCGCCTGCTACTGAAAACGTGTTCTTGCCCAAGGTGGCGGTCATCGATCGCATTGAGGACGAAATCGCCGAGGTCAGGACTTTTTATTGGCGATTCGAAGACACGGCGGAGCAACGGGCCTTCAAGCGCTTCCGTCCCGGCCAGTTCGCGCAGGTATCCCTGTTCGGGATCGGCGAGTTTCCCGCATCGTTGCCACCCAGCCCCACGGAAGCGGAAACCTTCTTTACCATTCGCCGGGTGGGAAGCTGCACCAGCGCGCTCCATGAACTCAAGGCGGGCGACAAGTTCGCCGTGCGCGGTCCGTACGGCAACGGCTTTCCGATGGAGGAGTATCACGGAAAGAACCTCGTATTCGTCGCCGGCGGCATCGGTTTGATTCCCTTGCGTTCCTGCATCGTGTATGCGCTTGCCCACCGCGACAAGTACCAGCGGATTCAGATCTTCTACGGCTCCAAGACGCCGCCCGAATTGATGTATCTGCCCAAGCTGCGCGAATGGGAGAAGTCGGCCGGAGTGGAGTGCTACTTCACGGTGGACCGCGCCACCCCGGGCTGGGACGGCCACGTGGGCGTGGTCGGCAGCCTGTTTAAGGCGCCGGGGGTGGCCGTGCCGGTCGAAAACACGGTCGCCTTCGTCTGCGGTCCGCCCATCATGTTCCGCTTCGTGATCAAGGACCTGCTGGGCATGGGCTTTCAGGAGGGCCAGATCGTTTCGACGCTGGAGCGATACATGAAATGCGGCGTCGGCAAATGCGGCCATTGCTGCATCGGCGTGTCGTACGTGTGTGCAGACGGTCCCGTGTTTACCTACCAGCAGATTCGCCATTTGGGAGAGGACATCTGATGACGGATTTGCGCGAGCAACTCGGCGGGTGCCTGCGGGGGCGGGGCTGTCTCGTGGGCCTGGCCAACGTCATCGTGGCCGGCACCGTTCCCGAACGCTACTTGGACATGCTGGCGGGGCAAGGCTTCGATCACGTGCTGTTTCTCGACGCCCTCGATTTTGGCGGCGCGCCTGGCTCGGCGGTGTTGCTGAACTCGGGCGAAATGCATTCGCGGTTTCCGCAAGTATCGACGCACAAGCTGTCGCTGGGCCTGCTGTCGCATTGGCTGGAAGCGAACGGAACCACCCGGGCCTGGCTGTTGGGAGTGCAACCGGAATCGCTACGCGGCGGCCGGCCGCTCAGCGCCAGGATCAAGGTCACGCTGGAGATCCTCAGCCAATTGCTGTGCGGCCTCGTCGCGGAACAGCAGCGGAACGAACCACCCCGAACACGGACCGGGGCGGAGATGAACCCATGATCACACCGGAACACGCCGTACTCTATGCGATTCTCACCTGCATCGGCGGGGCCATCCTGACGCTTCTGGTATCGCGCTGGAAGGCGCTGGCGGGTTGGCTCGCCTTTGGCGTAACCACGGTCACGGCGGTGTTAGTGTTCATGGCGGTGACGCAGGTGCTGCGCTTCGGGCCCTCGCAGCATTCGGCCACGTTCGCAGTCGCGCCTAAGTTCGGCCTCGCGTTGCGTCTCTATGTGGATGGGCTGACCTCGATCTTTCTTTCGCTGGCCGCCGTTGTTGCCATGGGAACGTCGTTCTATTCGATTGCGTACATGGGCGGATTGGCCGACTACAAAAGTTATAGCGTCGGGCGCTACTACCCATACTGTCTGCTGTTCCTCGCCGCCATGTACGGGCTGCTCAGCACCACCGACATGATGTGGTTCTTCTTCATCTTCTGGCAGATGATGACGCTGCCCGGCTATGCGCTGATCCGCTTTGACCACAAGAAGCGGTCCCATATCCGGGCGGCGAACAAGTATCTTGTCATGATGGAAATCGCCTGCGCCGCCACCATGGGAGGCGCTGAAGTGCTGGCGGTCGCCGGCGCCGCGAACCGCGGCAGCACCCAGCTGATGTATGACTTCGATACGGTCAGCGCGAACCTGCCCGCCCTGCTGCACGCCAAACCCGAGTTGGCGGCCTTGGCCTTTGCCCTGTTCCTGGTAGGCTTCGGCATCAAGATGGGCATGTGGCCCTTCGGCCAGTTCTGGCTGCCCGACGCGCACCCGGCGGCGCCCTCTCCGGTTAGCGCTATGCTCTCCGGGGTCATGATCAAGACCGGGGTTTATGGGCTGGTCCGTTACTTTCTCTGGCTCGTGCCAGTCAGCGCACAGGCGGATTATCCCATGGCCAGGTGGGGAGCGGTGATTGCCGTGCTGGGCACCATTACGCTGTTTACCGGCACGGCGCAGGCGCTGCGCCAGGATCTCTCGAAGCGCCTGCTGGCCTTCAGCAGCATTGGGCAGGTGGGCTACATGCTGCTGGCGGTGGGAAGCTGCATGACGCTGCTGTCGGCTGGCTCCGGCGCCGCAACCGCGCTGGCGGCCTTCGCCCTCCTGGGCGCGCTCTTCCATGTGATCAATCACGGCATGTTCAAGGGCCTGCTGTTCCTCAATGCCGGCTCGGTGATTTACGCCATCGGCACGCAGGACCTTAACCGCATGGGGGGCCTGTTGCGCTTCTTCCCGTTGACGGCGATTACGGCGATGGTGGCTTCGGCGTCCATTTCCGGCGTGCCTTTGACGAATGGGTTCGCCAGCAAGTGGACCATTTGCGCCTCTGCCGTGCTGGGCAGCCGCTACGCCGGATATCTGGCCTTATGCGCGCTCATCGCCATTCTGACCAGCGCCCTTACGCTGGCCCTGTATATCAAGTTTTTTGGAGCCAGCTTCCTTTCCCGCACGAGCACGCTGGTGGCGGAACGCACCGCCGGCAACGCCCGGCCCCGGGTCTCTTGGATCATGCAGGCGCCACAGGTGGTGCTGACCGGGGGCTGCATTCTGTTGGGCCTGATCCCGGCTCTCGGATTTCGCTTGGTGCAATTGGCTATCGACCGCAGCCGGCAGGGATTTGGCGCGACCCTGGCCGACGCCGTGCCGGTATGGAGCGGCATCTGGGGAGGGGTTCGCGGGTGGGATTCGCTGGCGCTGTTCGCCCCGTTGGCGCTGGCCGCGGTCCTGGGGCTGGCGTTCTGGTTCGCCTGGCGGCTATCGCACGCTGGCGGCTCCCAGCGCCGCCCGGCCGTCCCATGGCTGTGCGGATACGCGCGCGAGGCAGATTGCCATCGCTACACAGCCCGCAACTTCTACGGCGAGGTTCAACGCTACTTCCGCTGGCTGGGCGGCGCCTCGCGCACCCTTTCGGGCGATTAGCGGCCAGCGGCCAATGGCTCTTTTGTTCAGCAGCAGGCGGCAAACTGCAGGCTCAAGGAAACCGACATGGTTGCTCGCGAAAGACTGAATCAACTGAAGGAAAAATTCGGCCCCGCCATTCAGCGCGCCGACTTGCCCAACGACCGGCGGCTGTTTGTCTATGTGGACCCGCTGGCGATGAAGTGGATCTGCCAGTACGTTTTTCGAGACCTTGACGCGCGTTACGTCATCAGTATCGGCGTCGACGACCGCCCTTTCTCCGGCTCCTTCCTGGTGGCGCATAACTTCGCCTTCGATCGCGACCAGTTGCTGTGCAGCCTGCTGGCCTATCTGCCGGCCGACCGTCCGCGTCTAGACAGCATTTCCGACATCGTTCCGGCGGCCAACTGGGCGGAGCGCGAATTCCGCGACCTGGTCGGCATCGAGCCGGTCGGCCACCGCTATCCCAAGCGACTGGTATTGCCCGACGGATGGCCCGAGGGCGTCCACCCGCTACGCAAGGATGTTGCCTGGAACCACGAGTGGGACGAGAGCGCCGACGGCGGGTTCAAGTTCGATGATCCGCCCGAAGGCTGCATGGTTGTCCCCTTCGGCCCCTTCCATCCGACGCTGGACGAGCCGGCGCATTTCCGCCTCTACGTGGAAGGCGAGATGGTGCGCGGCTGCGAATATCGCGGCTTCATGGTCCATCGCGGCATCGAGAAGCTGGCGGAGTCGGTGCTGGGCTATAACGACATTCCCATGCTCGCGGAGCGGATCTGCGGCATCTGCGGGTGCGTTCACAATGTCACTTACGCACAAGCGGTCGAGTCGGCGGCCGCCTTGGAGGTCCCACTGCGCGCCCGCTATATCCGCACGATCATGCTGGAGCTGGAACGCCTGCACAGTCACCTGCTGTGGGTGGGCCTGGCGGGCCACATCGTCGGTTTCGACACGCTCTTCATGCAGAGTTTCCGCATTCGCGAACCCATCATGTGGATGGCGGAGAAGATCAGCGGCAACCGCAAGACCTATGCCCTCTGCGTCATCGGCGGCGTGCGCTGGGATATCACTCCCGAGGTCAAGACGGGCTTGCGCGCGGTGCTTGACAAGCTGGAAGCCGAATGGCGCCCGGTGGTCGCTGCCGTCAGCAAGGACAAGAACATCCAGAAGCGTACGCGCGGCGTAGGCGTTGCCGATCGCAATCTGGTGAAGAATATCGGCCTGGTCGGACCGGTGGCCCGGGCCGCCGGCGTCGACATCGACTGCCGCCGCGACCATCCCTACGCCGCCTATGATCGCGTGGGGTTCAACGTCATTATCGAGCAGGACGCTGACGTCTGGTCGCGCGTGCTGGTTCGTGCCAAAGAGGTATTTGAATCCATCGCCATCATCCGCCAGTGTCTGGAGAAGATGGAGGATGGACCCCTGCAACTGAACCTGCTGGACGAATTGCCGGTCGGCCGCATGGGGCTGTCTTCCGTCGAAGCCCCGCGCGGCGAAAGCCACCATTTCGTGATCACGGGAGAGAACAACCGCCCGCGCCGCTGGCGGGTGCGCGCGCCCACCTACCAGAACCTTCAGGGCATCCCCACCATGATCAAAGACCAGCAGATCGCCGATATGACCATCTCCCTGGGTAGCATCGATCCGTGTTTCTCCTGCACCGACCGGCTGGAGACCGTGGACCTGCGCTCGGGCGCCACCCGGGTCTGGTCGCAGGAAGAGCTGTTGCAACTGACCCGGAGCAGGAAGACATAGGGCGCTTATGGATACTCAATGGATCGCAACGATTGCGAAGGGGCTGCTCAATGTGGTGATGGCGCTGCTTCTGGCGCCACTCTTCCAGGGCGTACTGCGCAAGGTCACCGCGCGGATTCAATCGCGCCAGGGCCCGCCCATCCTCCAGCCGTATTTCGATCTGCTGAAGTTGCTGGGGAAGGAAGATGTTGAGTCGGGCGAGACCCCGCTCATGCAGCGCTTTGCTGTGTACCTGTCGCTGGCGACCGCGCTCGGCCTGGCTTGCATGGTGCCCATGGGAACGGTTTCGCCCATGGATGGCGCGGCCGATGTGGTGTTGCTGATCTATTTGCTGACCCTGTGCGGCATCTGCACCATGCTGGCGGGCCTGGCGGCCGGCTCAACCTACGCGCTGATCGGGATCAATCGCGAAATGATGAGCATGATCGCTCTGGAACCGTTGTTTGCAGTGGCGCTGGTAATGGGCGCGGTGCACGCACATTCCTTGCGCCTGAGCGTCGTTTTGAGCGGGTCGGCATTCCTGGGTGACGGGGTCTCCTGGTCGGGATGGATCATGCTCGCCGTCATGCTGCTCTCCTTCCAGGCCTTCGTGCAACGCGTGCCCTTCGATATCTCGGAAGCCGAAACCGAGCTGATGGAGGGCCCGCTCATGGAGTACTCTGGGCCGAAGCTGGCGCTGTGCAAGTACGCCCAGATGGTGAAGCTGGTCGTCTACAGCGCGCTCTTCATCGGGTTGTTCGTGCCCTGGGGGGCCGGCCTGCGGGCGCCCTTCGGCTGGCTGTTGTTCTGGGTCAAGGTGCTGGTGCTGGTCCTGCTGGTGACCACGGTCGCGGCCACGCACGCGCGCTACCGCATCGATCAAGCCATTCGCTATTTCGGCAGTCTGCTGGCCGTAGCCATCGTGGCGCTGCTTCTGGCCAGCTACGGTTACTAGCTCACGCCGGAGTACGGTAAGCGGGGAACGGAGGTTCAAGCGTGTTCAGCAAACTTGAGGAAGCGCTCCTATGCCTGAAGGCCGGACGGGTGACACTGCCTTATCCGGTCAAGGCCGAGCCGGTGCCGGATAACTTCCGGGGCAGGCCGGTCTTTGACGCCCTGAAGTGCATTGGTTGCGCCGGATGCGCCAACAACTGCCCGGCCCGCGCCGTCCTGGTGTTCGACCTCTGCCAGGAGGTTCGGATCCTGCAATACCTAGGGCGGCGCTGCACCTATTGCGGCCGCTGCGCCGATGTGTGTCCGGAGAAGGCCGTCAAGTTGAGCCATGACTTTGAACTCAGCACCAACAGCATTGGCGACACGCAGCAGCGGCTGGAGCTGTTCATGAGTACCTGCCAGCGCTGTGGCCGCTGTTTCAAGGAGCCTTCGGCCTTGGACGCGTTGAAGCTGAAAGGCTATCGCGAAGACGATCTGGGCAGTGAGCGCTGGGTCTTCCGTTCCCGCGCTTATCTGGACAAAGAGGCAGTCGTAGACGATATCGAAATCCGCATGGACTGAAAGGACGTGCCGCGTGTTGAAGAACCTCTGCCAGAGGATGTTCGGTCGCTCACTGTGGGTCTACCACGCCAACAGCGGCGGTTGCAACGGTTGCGATATCGAGGTCTTGAACGTCCTGACGCCGTACTACGACGTGGAGCGCTTCGGCATCAAGCTGGTCGGATCGCCACGCCACGCCGATGTCATGCTTTGCCAGGGACCAGCCATGCGCTCCACGGCCAAGGCTCTGCGCCGGGCTTACGAAGCCATGCCCGCGCCTAAGCTTGTCTTCGCGATCGGCTCCTGCGCCTGCGGCGGCGGCATGTGGTTCGACAGCTATTCCGTACTCGGACCCGTGGAAAAAGTGTTACCTGTGAACTTCTATGTCCCCGGCTGCCCGCCGCGGCCGGAGGCGATTATATACGGCGTAGCGGTCGCCGTCGGCCTGGTCGACAAGAAAGCCGCCCCGGTCGAGTTCAGGCAGGTCCAATATCCCATCCCGATGTATCATCCCGAAGACCTGCGCGGCGAGGGCCCGCTGGTGGTATACGAGAAAGCCGAGAGCGTGTAGCCATGCACGAATTCCGAGAAGTCCAGTCCATGCTGCACGAAGCCTGTGCCCAGGCTGGCCCTGGCGTGCGCATCAGGAACCTTACCGTGGCGTTAGGCGAGGCATCGGGCCACGATGCCGATCATCTGCGAACGCACTTTGTGGAAGCAGCACGCGGCACCCCCGCCGAAGACGCGGAGCTCATCGTCGTCCGCGAAGCGCTCGCCGCTCAATGCACCCGGTGTGGCGCCGAATACAGTTCGTCCGAGTCGACCCTATCCTGCGTGCATTGCGGCGGCATCGAACTGAACGTCACCAAAGGAGCGCGGGTGTATTTGGCAGGAGTGGAGATGGAGTCCGAGCCGCGCCGCACGTAAAGGCCTCAACGATCCACGAGCGAGGCACCTAGTGCCGCCATCATGCCCACGGGGCTGTCTCTGAACCCAATGGTTTCGGCACAGCGGAATTGCCGGATTCCAGTATTGCAAACGCAGGGATTTAGCGGAGGGGGTGCGCCGGGGTTTCCGGCACACCCCCTCTTCGCTAAAACGGCAGGTTCGTGTTGTCCACCGCCAGATGGATTTGTTCCGGGCGGCGCTCCTGCTGCCCGCCCCGGAGAACTCTCATTCAGGCTGGATCAATTTCCGGGGAGCACATCAGTTCATGCGTCATGGCAGGCGCTGTGCCGCCAAATCACTTTCTTGATCGACCGTCAGAAATACTTCGCCCGTGGATTTCGCCGATTCCTTAGCCTCGGCGGCGTGGAGTTGGCAACTTCAGCATAGAGCGCCGCGAGTGGGCACCGCGGTCAGGGACTTTGTGCATGCTGCAGCGCCTGAGCAGAAGGCGATATTCTCCCGGACTGGTGGGCGTAAAAAGAGCTAACCGGCGCTGCCGCCGAAGCAGTACCCTGATACAAATCGAGAATGCACGAGGGGAAGCGAATGCCTCGCCGGGGAATGACTGCGAAGGGGATTGCCGATCACCTAACCTGCGACGCCTGCGAGGTCATGAGACCACTTGCCTGAGCAGATGGAACAATCGGACCGGCTCCCGCGGGGGGTCTGGAAGATCGCGCTGGTGGCGGTGATCAGTGTATTTCTCGCGCAACTGGACGCCACGGTTGTCAACGTTTCGCTTTCCAGCCTTGCCGTGGAGTTGCACACCAGCCTGTCGGTGATCCAGTGGGTCACCAGCGGCTACCTGCTGGCGCTGGCGCTGATGCTGCCGCTCAACGGCTGGCTGCTGGAGCGTATCGGGGCTAAGCGGCTCTACATTTTCTGCTTCGCGTGGTTCACCGTGGCCTCGGTGCTGTGTTCGCTGGCGTGGTCGGCCGGATCGCTGATTGGGTTCCGGGTTTTGCAGGGCGTCAGCGGCGGGCTGATGGCGCCGATGGCGCAGTTCATGATCGCGCGCGCGGCGGGCAAGCACCTGGTGCGCGTAATGGGATACGCGGCCGTCGTGGTCTTGCTGGGGCCGATGCTCGGGCCGGTGCTGGCCGGAGCGATCCTGCAACATGCGTCATGGCGCTGGCTGTTCCTGATCAACCTGCCGATCGGAATCCTGGCGATCACGTTGGCGCTGCTGTTTCTGCCCGATGAGGACGGCATTGCGGAGTCGCCCAGAAGTTTCGACCTAACGGGCTTTCTGCTCGTATCGCCCGGGCTCGTGCTGTTTCTCTTCGGAGCGGAGCGGCTGAGGGATCGGGCTGGTTGGGCGGCGCTCGCGGCGTCGGCGGTGCTGATCGCAGTCTTTTATCGCAGGGCGGCAAGAGACGGCGCGAAGGCGCTGATCGACGTGCAGCTTTTCCGGGGCAGGGTTTTTTCGGCTTCGGCGGTGGTACAGTTCACGGTCAATGGGTTGGCGATTGCGGGCCAGATGCTGATCCCGGTGTTTCTGATCCGCGCCGCAGGACAATCTCCCAGCACGACGGGCTGGCTGATGGCGCCGATGGGGCTGGGCATGATGATCACCTACCCATCGCTGGGCAGGCTGACGCAGCGCTTCGGAATTCGCGGCACATCGCTGCGGGGCGCGGTGATCTCGCTGGTGGGCACGCTCGCCTTTCTCTACATGAGCTGCTACCAGCTGAACGTGCCGCTGCTGATGATCGCCTTGTTCGTGCGGGGCGTGGGAATGAGCGGTGTCGGCATTCCGTCGGTCTCAGCCGCATATGCCTCGGTGCCGAAGGAGAAACTGCCAGCGGCCACTACGGCGCTGAACATCGCGCAGCGGCTGGGCGGACCCACGCTGACGACAATCTGCGCGACGTTTCTGGTCTGGCGACTGGCAGCCGCGCACACTCCGGTGCAGGTGAACAGCGCGTTCACCTTGAGCTTTGCGCTGCTGTGCGCCTTGCACCTGTTCCAGGTCCTGGCGGCGCTCCGGCTGCCGGCTTTGGTTGAAAAGAGAGTCGAATCACCGACGGCGGGCGCGGTGCCCGAGATGGAGCCGATCGCCGATTAGTGTGGCCGCATGTGCCAGCCACACTCCGCCAGCGCGTGCTGACGCCAAGAACGAACAGCCTGCAAATCCCAGGTATCCCGTGAACCGGAATGCTTCGTAGCGCGGTCCGCGGCGCATACCCGAGCCACCGTGGATTGCTATTTCTTCAGCGAAGCCATGTCGATGACAAAGCGGTACTTCACGTCCTGCTTCAGCATGCGGGTGTATGCGTCGTTGATCTTCTGGATCGGAATCAACTCATAGTCGGAGACGATGCCATGCTCGCCGCAGAAGTCGAGCACCTCCTGCGTTTCGCGAACGCCGCCGATGATCGACCCGGCAAGACGACGACGGCCAAACAGCAGGTTGGCGGCGGCAATGGGCGTGGGCTCGGGCGGCAGGCCGACCAGCGTCATGGTGCCGTCGCGCTTGAGCAGGCCGAGATAGGGGTTGAGGTCGTGCTGAGCAGAGGCGGTGTCGAGAATGAAGTCGAAGCTGCCAGCTTGCTTCTTCATCTCGTCTGCGTTTTTCGAACCCACGACTTCGTTGGCGCCGAGGCGCATGCCGTCAGCCATCTTGCCGGGCGAAGTGGTGAAGAGCACGACGTGCGCGCCCATGGCGTGGGCGAGCTTGACGCCCATGTGGCCGAGTCCGCCGAGTCCGACGATGCCGACCTTCTTGCCCGGGCCGGTCTTCCACTGGCGCAACGGCGAATAGGTGGTGATGCCCGCGCACAGCAGCGGCGCGGCACCGGCCAGATCCAATCCGTTCGGCACGCGCACGACGAACGATTCCTTGACCACGACGCTCTCCGAGTATCCGCCGTAGGTGACGCCGCCGAGATGTTTGTCTTCGCCGTTGTAGGTGAAGGTGGCCAGGTTGTGGCAGAACTGCTCTTCGCCATCGAGGCATTCCGGGCAGTGTCCGCAGGAGTCGACCATGCAGCCGACTCCGGCGAGGTCGCCTTCCTTGAACTTCTTCACACCGCGGCCGACGCGGGTGACGCGGCCGACGATTTCGTGGCCGGGAACGCAAGGGTAGACAGTCGGCATGATGGCCGCCCACTCGTTGCGTACCGTGTGCAGGTCGGAGTGACAGACGCCGCAGTAGAGGATTTCGATCTCGACATCGTCAGGCTGCGGCTCGCGGCGCGGGATGGAGGTTGTGGCCAGCGGAGAGGTGGCACTCGGCGCGGCAAAGGCGCGAGCCGGGTGGGACTTCACTTGCTGTTTGGTCGGGGCAGAAGGGTCGCTCATGTTTGATTGCTCCTTGCAACGGGTATTTGTATTTAGATGCGGGGAGCGGTGGAGGGGTGCAGGGTCAGGCGCAATTCCGCCCCGGGATGAAGCCGGACCCGCCCCAGCAAAACCGGCCAGGACGGGGCACCCGGCGCCGACAGAAGCAATGCCGTCGGCGTTACATTCCCGGGAATTTCATCCCGGCCATCTTGCGCTGGAAGCTGGACTTGCCCATGTCCTTGAACATCTTGCGCATTTGCGCGTATTGGCGCAGCAGTTGATTGACTTCCTGCACGGTGGTGCCAGAGCCGCGGGCGATGCGCTTGCGGCGGCTGCCGTTGATGACCTCGTGGTGGTCGCGCTCGTGGGGCGTCATGGAGTTGATGATGGCCTCGACGCGAGTGATCTCGCCTTCGTCCACATTCTGCGCGGCCTTCTGCATGCCGGCGAAGGGGCCGATGGAGGGGAGCATCTTCATGATGCTGCCGAGCGAGCCCATCTTCTTGACCTGGCGTAGTTGGTCGCGGAAGTCGCCGAGGGAGAAATTGCCGCCGCCGAGGGCTTTGCGGGCGAACTCTTCCGATTTGCCCTTGTCGAGCTTTTCCTCGGCCTTTTCGATGAGCGAGAGGATGTCGCCCATGCCGAGGATGCGGCTGACGATGCGGTCGGGGTGGAAGGGTTCGAGCGCGTCGTACTTTTCGCCAACGCCGATGAACTTGATGGGCGCGCCGGTGACGCTGCGAATACTGAGCGCGGCGCCGCCACGGGCGTCGCCATCCATCTTGGTGAGCACGATGCCGGTGAGGCCGAGCTTCTTGTGGAACTCGTCAGCTGACTTGACGGCGTCCTGACCGGTCATGGCGTCGGCAACGAACAGGATTTCCTGGGGATTGAGCAGGCTCTTGAGCGCCTGCATTTCCTCCATCAACTGCTCGTCGATGTGCAGACGGCCGGCGGTGTCGACGATAAGCACGTCAGAGCCGCTCTGGAAGGCCTCGCGGCGTGCTTCCTTCACCAGGCGGAGAACGGTGTCGGTGTTGGAGGCCTCAACCGTGCCTTCGTAAATGGGCGCGGGAATGGCGGCGGCGACGACGCGCAACTGCTCGCGGGCAGCGGGACGGTAGACGTCAACCGAGACGAGCAGCGGGCGGTGCCCGCCTTTTTTCAGCCAGTGAGCGAGCTTGCCGGAGGTTGTCGTTTTACCGGAACCCTGCAGACCGGCCATCAGGATGACGGTGGGCGGCTGGGCGGCAAAGCGGAAGCGCGCGGTGTCCTTGCCCAGCACCTCGATCAACTCATCGCGCACGATCTTAACGACCTGCTCGGCGGGCGAAAGGGCGGTCATGACCTCCTGCCCCATCGCCTTATCGCGGATGTGGTCGGTGAGGTCCTTGACGACCTTGAAGTTGACGTCGGCTTCAAGCAGCGCCAGGCGGATCTCGCGCAGCGCCTCGTCCATATTCTCCTCGGTCAGCTTGCCTTGGCCGCGGAGGTTCTTGAAGGTGCGTTGGAGTTTTTCGCTAAGGTTCTCAAACATAGGTTCAGGAACAATTTTACCAGTCTGGGGTATGATGCTGGCCAGGAAGCCGTAACCAAGCCAAATGAGCAGGGGGCGCCTGTATGCTGAGCCGGGAAGCGATTGCGAAACAGCTGGCTGATTTCTTAGCTGAGAGTGCAGAGAACCGACCGGCGGCGCTCGCTGGGGCGGCGATTTACGAGGCGCCACTGGTGGGCGTGGCCAGCGCCGACGATCCAATGTGGGCGGAGTTGCAGAAGGAAACGGTGGTGGGTCCGCAGCAGATGCTACCCGGGCAGTGGCTGCCGGGAGCCAGGAGCGTGGTCTGCTACTTCGTGCCCTTCAGCGAGCGGGTGCGGGAGTCGAACCGCGTGCCGGGTGATCCTTCGTTTGAATGGCTGGTGGGCCGCTTCGAGGGCGAGGAACTCAATGCGAAGGTGCGCAGGTTCCTGGTGGAGGCGCTGGAGCAGGCGGGAGCCAGGGCAGTGGCGCCGAGTTCGGAGGAGCGGTTCAAGCAGGCGAACTTCCGCAGCAACTGGAGCGAGCGGCACGCGGCCTTTATCGCCGGGTTGGGGACGTTCGGGCTTTCGCGCTCGCTGATTACGGTGCGCGGTGCGGCCGGGCGGCTGGGCAGCGCGGTGCTGGATGGGGAGATGGAGCCGACGCCGCGTCCTTACACGCGGCACGACGATTACTGCATGAACTGCGGCTACTGCATTCCGCGGTGCCCGCCGCGAGCGATCAACATGGACACCGGCAAGTCTCACCCGCCGTGCCTGGGCTTTCTGAACCAGGTAAAGGAGCGCTATCCTCCCCGCTACGGTTGCGGCAAGTGCCAAACGGGAGTGCCGTGCGAGGCGGTGAATCCGATGCAGCGGTGAGAGTACGGTACGGGATTGGAAGAATGCTCAGGGGCGAAAGCCCCTGTTTCATTTTGCAGCGCGCTGCTGCTCAGCGGCTGCCGAAAACTTCCTTGGCGGCTACGACCGTGTTGGCATGGATGCGAATCGTGTCCTGCCCGTCTTTGGCGTATCCACCGGCGAACGTGGCGAAGATCGGAATGCGGCGGGCCTTGGCGGTGGCAAAGACGACTTCGTCGCGCTGCTTGAGGCCGTCGATGGTCATGGAAAGTCCGCCGAGCTGATCGTCGCGGTAAGGATCAGCCCCGGCGACGTAGGCGATGATATCTGGCTCAAACTGGCGCAGGGCCAGGTTGAGCGCGTTGTCGAGCCAGTCGAGGTACTCGGAATCGACGGTGCGGTCGGGCAGGTTGACGTCAAGGGAAGAGGGCGGCTTCCACAGCGGGTAGTTGTTCTCCTGGTGCATGGAGAGGGTGAAGACGTCGCCCGGTTCCGCTTCCTTCACGCTGACGGCGCGGGCCGATTGAGCGGCCGGGGCCGACCAGCTGTGCGTGGGCGCGGTGGACACCAGCGACGGATTGAAAATGGTGGCGGTGCCGTTGCCCTGGTGTACGTCGAGATCGACGACCATGGCCCGCGCGAGCTTGCCGCGGCGCAGCAGACGCCTGAGGGCGATGGCGACGTCATGGATCATGCAGAAGCCTTCGCCGTGGTCAGGGAAGGCGTGGTGAAAGCCGCCGCCAAGGCTGATGGAGACGCCGTCGCGCAGGGCCATGTCTGCGGCGAGGATGGAGCCACCAGCGTGCAACCAGAAGGAATCGACCAGCAGCGGCGAGTATGGCAGCTCTAGCGCGAGCTCTTCCTGGGAACTCAGGGTGCCTTCGCGCAGCTTGCGTACGTAGTCTTCGGTGTGCACGAGGCGCACGTCAGAGTCGGTCGCCGGCGGTGGCATGATGAAATCGGCAGGACGGGCTGCGCCGCTGCCGAGCAGCATCTGGTAGACAAGACGGTACTTCTGCCCGGCGAAGACGTGCGAGCCGATGGGCAGACAATATGCGTCGTTATATACAAGCTTAAAGCGCATTGAGCCGCGCCGGACGGAGCCGACGTTGAAACGTAAGCTTAATTGTTTCAAGGCGGCTTCTACAAGGGAAGCGAAGAATCGGCGGGCGGCAGTTTTCAACCTCGTGCCGGACGCATCTGAAGCAGACCAGCGAAACGGCGGAAATATCCGGGAGGATATGCAGCGGCGTTTGCGTCGGCAATGGCGAAGCCTGCCGCGCCGCTGGCAAGCGCGTGCTCCTTCATCTTCGTCCGCCGCAGCGGACGGCGTGCAAACCGGCGATCAGGCGCGGTTGAAGCGACGGCGCAACGCATAGACGGCAAAGCCAGCCAGAAACAGGATGGCCCCGAACAGCAGCGCGTTCATGCCGAGTATCTGTTCGTGCCCGCCGTTCCAAATGGCGAGGGTCAGCAGCAGTGTGGGCAGCAAGCCGGTGACGATGGCTCCGGGCATTCCGCCGGGAACGCGGAAGGGCCTCGCCATGCCGGGTGCGGTGACGCGCAGCACGATGAGGCTGATGAACTCCAGCAGCAGCGCGGCACCGTAGAGCATGACGTCGAGCGTGACCAGGCGTTCGAAGCCGATGCCTACGCAGAGCGCCCAGGCGACGGATAGCATTAGGATCGATACCCACGGTGCACCGGTACGGCGGCTGGTACGGGCGAAGCAAGCGGGCAGCAGGCCGTCCCATGCCATGGCGAGGGGCACGCGTGAGTAGCTCAGTACGAGGGCGTTGAACATGCCGAAGGCGCTCATCATGCCGCCCACGACGAGCCAGACGCGCAGCCAGGGTCCGGCGAGCAGCCCGGCGAGGTCGGCCCAGGAGCCGGTAGAAAACGCCGCGGGCGGGGCGCCGGCAAACCACATGGCCGCCACCGGCAGGACGTAGCAGAGCGCGACCAGCCCGACCGTGACCATCATGGCACGCGGATACGTGCGCTGCGGGTGCGCGACCTCGGCGGCGATCGTAGAGGCGTTGTCCCATCCCATGTAGTTCCACATGCAGACGGCGAGCCCGGCCATGAGTCCGAGATCCGTGCCGCCCGGCGAGGCAGTTAGCGCGAGTGCGCCATGCCTGAACGGAGCCCAGAGGACGATGAGTGCGAAAGGCGCCGAGAGCAGCACGAAGAGCCACACGGAGGAGGTAGCCACGGCGCGAATGCCGGCCAGATTGAGCAGCGCGCATACGGCGACGAGCGCGACGCCGACGTAGAGTCCGCGCTGCCCCACGCCGAACCACGGCGCAAGGCGCACGAGGTAGGCGATGAAGAGCGTGGGGTAGATTGCCATGTCGAAGATGCTGGCGGCGAGCGAGAGCCAGGCTTCCTGGAATCCCCACGCAGGCCCAAGCGCGCGGCGCACCCATACGTAGTAGCCGCCCTCGTCAGGCATAGCCGAAGCGAGTTCGCCGATCATCAGTGCGGTCGGCAGTGACCAGAGCAGGGGAACCAGAACGAGCGCCAGCAGGGCGATGGCGTAGCCGCCGCCGCGTACGATGTCCTCGGTGCCGTAAGTGCCGCCGGAGACCATGAAGAAGGTAGCGATGACGAGGCGGTGCAGAGTGAGGGTTCCGGAGCGTGCCGGGGCAGGCGCGGCGGCAGCGGCGTGCGAATTAGCGGCGACAAAGCCGGGCAAGCGCGTTCCTCGGTGCGGGTGGTGAAAACGAGAATACAGGGAATTGCGGCTGACAGAAAGTCTTGTGGCAAAAACTGGGGCTGCAGGCGCCGGCGGCAACGGAGGGCGCGAGAAGTATTACTTTCTTTTTTCCGACGCAGGGATCACTTTTACTTTTTCCTGCGGCGCGGCGGGGCGGCGGACCGGGACCAGTGCGCCGTGAGCAGGATTGGCGCTGGCCGAGGCCACGCGCTGGATCATCTCGGTCTGGACGTAGCGGATGAACTCCTGCATCTGCGACTGCATCATCTCCATCTGCTGCTTCATGGTCTCCATGCGCTCCCGCATGCGCATGATCATGTCAATACCGCTGATGTTGACGCCGTATTCGCGGGCGAGTTCGAGGATGAACTCCAGCCGCTTGAGGTCTTCTTCGGTGTAGAGGCGGGTATTGCCTTCGCTTCGCGAGGGAGCGAGCAAGCCTTCGCGCTCGTAGAGGCGAAGGGTCTGAGGATGAATGCCGTACATCTCGGCGACGGCCGAGATCATGTAGGCGCCTTTACCCCGCTTCTTGGTCATAGGCTTCTTCCGTTCGTTGGTCGTGCTGAGAACAGTTGCTCTCGTCTTGGAGTCCCACCCTGGCCAAACCGGCTAGGACTGGGTACCCAGTTCATCGAACGTTACACCTGCTTCCACAGCTCGTCGCGCGGATCGTCCGGGTTCAACTCGGCCAGCTTGCGGAGAAGTTCCTTGGTCTGCTCGTCGCGCGGCATGGGCACGGTGATCTTCATCTCCACAATCTCGTCGCCGCGTACGCCCTCCTGGCTCACCGAGGGCACGCCCTTTTCGCGCAGCCGCAGCTTCTGCCCCGATTGCGTTCCGGGGGGAATCTTGAGCAGTGCGCGGCCGTCGATGGTGGGCACCTCGATCTTGGCGCCCAGCGCGGCTTCGGTCATGGTGACCGGAATTGTAACGAAGATGTCGTCGCCCTCGCGGAGAAACACCGGATGGCTGCCGACGCGCACCACGATATAGAGATCGCCCGAGGTGCCGCCGAACTGCCCGGCATTACCTTTGCCCGCAAGGCGTATGCGCTGGCCGTTGCGCGTACCCGGCTTGATGCGCACCGTCAGTGCCTCGGCCCGCGAGACGGTGCCCTGGGCGTGACAGATCGAACACTGGTTCTGCGCCTTGCCGGTGCCGTTGCAGCGCGGGCATTGCAGGTTGAACTTCATGTTGCCGCCGACCTGCGTGACCTGTCCCTTGCCGCTGCACTCGGGGCAGGTGCCGACGCCCTGCAGCACGCCCTGTCCGTGGCAGTTCGCGCAGGACTCCTGGTGCTGCACGCTGAGCGAAAGCTCGGTGCCGCGGATGGCATCCCAGAAGCTGATATTGACCTGGTATTCGAGATCGGTGCCGGCCACCGGTTCGCTGGCCGCGGCCGTGCCGCGGCCGCCGGTGAACATGTTGGAGAAGATGTCGCGGAAGCCGCCGCTGCCGCGCTTGCTCTGGCGTCCGCCGCGCGCGGACTGGGCCTGCTGCGCCTGCTCGAAGAGGTCGCTGAAGTCGAAGCCGCCGAAATCGACGGGCGTGCCCTGGCCGCTGGGGCCGTAGCCACCCGGAAAGCCGCTGCCGGCGCCGCCCCCGGCGCGAGCGTAGGCTTCAGCCGTAGCGGGATCGATGTTGTCGGAGTAAAAGCCGAGCTGGTCGAAAACCTTGCGCTTCTTGGGATCGCTCAGGACGTCGTTGGCTTCCGAGATGGTCTTGAAGCGCTCCTCGGAGGTCTTATCACCGGGATTCACGTCGGGATGATGCTTACGGGCGAGCTTGCGGAAGGCCTTGCGGATCTCGTCCGCCGTGGCCGTCTTCTTCAGCCCGAGAGTCTCGTAGTAATCCTTGGTCTGCGTCGCCATAAGAGCACCCAACGTGCCAGCTCAAAAATAACTGCGCGTCCCGGCAGCAGCCGCGCAACTTAGTTCATCTTCGCCGGATCCAGTTTTGCCAGCATACCATCGACGTGCAGCTTGGCCTTGCCGATTTCGGCCAGCAGTCGCGACTCGAAGAGCTGGTCTTCGGGGACGATGGAGTGCCACCATGGGCAGGCAAATTGCCACACCGGCGCGCCATCTGGCGCGGCCTCGACCGAGCACGGGACGCCGAGGCAGGCGATGACCACCGCAGCCGGCTTTTCGTGGAAACGCAGGTCGAGCAGGCGCTGGACCTCGGGGGAGAGCAGAGCTGCCACCCGCTGGCGCAACTGCGCCTCGGTATGGTTGTTAACCTCTACACTAGCTAACGCGATCATGGTGTCCAGATCTGACATGGCTCCCCTTTCCCCGGCGCAGTCGCTGCTCTAGCAGGCTGCGCAAAAGCAAAATTCCGATTAAAAGCAGATGCTTCGCTCCGCTCGGCACGACCCCTCGGCAGTTTGAACAAGCCGATCTTTCTCAGCCTGAGAGGCCGTGCACAATTCAAAATCCCCACCTTAGCGGCAAAAGCGGAAGCGCGAAGGTGGGGAGCCAGTGAGTTACTTCTTCTTCTCTTCGACGTCGACGTACTCGGCGTCGATCACGCCTTCTTTTTTGCCGCCGGCACCGGCTTCAGCACCCGGAGGCGGTGGCGTACCCGCGCCTTGGGCCGGATCGGCGCCGGTTGCGCCCTCAGGCGGAGTGGCGGCCTTGTACATGGCCTCGGCCAGCTTGTGCGAAGCCGTGGTCAGCGTCTGGCGCGCGCGCTCCATCTGGTCCTTGTCATTGGACTCGAGCGCCTTCTTGGCGTCGGCCAGCGCGGTCTCTACGTCGCCGCGTTCGCTGCCGCTGATCTTATCGCCGTGCTCACGCAGCATCTTCTCGACGCCGTACACCATCGAGTCAAGCTGGTTGCGGGCTTCAATCTCGTCGCGCTTGGCCTTGTCCTCGGCGGCGTGCGCCTCGGCTTCGCGCGCCATCTTCTCGACTTCTTCCTTCGACAGGCCCGAAGACGAGGTGATGGTGATCTTCTGATCGCGGTTCGTGGCGCGGTCCTTGGCCGTGACGTTGAGGATGCCGTTGGCGTCGATGTCAAAAGTGACCTCGATCTGCGGCACGCCGCGCGGCGCCGGCGGGATGCCATCCAGATGGAAGCGTCCGAGGGTACGGTTCTGTCCCGCCATCGGGCGCTCGCCTTGCAGGATGTGCACCTCAACGGACTGCTGACTGTCGGCGGCCGTCGAGAAGGTCTCGGTCTTGCGCGTCGGGATCGTCGTATTGCGCGGAATCATCTGGGTGGAGACTCCGCCCAGCGTTTCGATCGAGAGCGTCAGCGGGGTGACGTCGAGCAGCAGCAGGTCCTTGACCTCGCCGCCCAATACGCCGCCCTGAATGCCCGCGCCGATTGCCACGACTTCGTCGGGGTTGACGCCGCGGTGCGGTTCCTTGCCGAACAGTTCCTTGACCAGCGCCTGAATGCGCGGCATGCGGATCTGGCCGCCGACCAGCACGACTTCGTCGATCTGGGCGGGGGTTACGCCGGCATCCTTCATCGCCTGGCGGCAGGGGCCGATGGAGCGGCCGATGATGTCTTCCACCATCGACTCGAGCTTGGCACGCGTAAGCCGCTTGACCAGGTGCTTCGGACCGGTGGCGTCGGCGGTGATGAAGGGCAGGTTGATCTCGGTCTCCATGGTTGTGGAGAGTTCGATCTTGGCGCGCTCGGCTGCGTCGCGCAGACGCTGCAGCGCCATTTCGTTGCCCTTGCCGCGCAGGTCGAGGCCTTCGTCCTTGCGGAACTCGTCGACCAGCCAGTCGACGATGCGGTTATCGATGTTGTCGCCGCCGAGGTGGGTGTCGCCATTGGTCGACTTCACTTCGATGACGCCTTCGCCGACCTCGAGGATCGAGATGTCGAAGGTGCCGCCGCCGAAGTCGTAGACGGCGATGGTCTCGTCCTTCTTTTTGTCGAGGCCATAGGCCAGGGCTGCAGCGGTGGGCTCGTTGATGATGCGCTTGACCTCAAGACCGGCGATGCGGCCGGCGTCCTTGGTGGCCTGGCGCTGCGAGTCGTTGAAGTAAGCCGGGACGGTGATGACGGCGTCGGTCACCTTCTCGCCGAGGTAGTCTTCGGCGGCCTTCTTCAGCTTCATCAGAATGAAGGCCGAGATCTCGGGCGGCGTGTTCTTCTTGCCGTTCGCCTCGACGGCTACACCATCGCCATCCGGGACGACCTTATAGGGGATCATCTTCATCTCTTCCGAGACTTCGTCTAACCGGCGGCCCATAAAGCGCTTAATGGAATAAATCGTGTTTTCGGGATTGGTGATGGCCTGACGTTTGGCCACCTGGCCCACAAGGCGCTCTCCCGTCTTGGTGAAGGCAACCACCGAAGGGGTGGTGCGCCCACCTTCTTCGTTGGCAATCACCTTCGGCTCGCCACCTTCCATAATGGCAACTACAGAATTGGTCGTACCTAGGTCAATACCGATGATCTTGCCCATGGAACCAGCCTCCTGCTGAAAAATTCCCTGTCAAGCCGCAGCTAAGTAGTTGCAGCAAATCAACTTGACGGGACAGCTTCCTATATCAACAACAGCATAATAGAACCTGAGTGACTTGCTGTCAACTTATAGATGAGGCGCGGAGGTAAATTGTTGCAGAAACTTGAGGTGGAATAAAGCCGCCGCACAGGCCGACGCGGTGGGCTAAAGGGCGGCCTCCAACCGGCCGAAATATGCTCCGGAGGTTAGACGTATGTACGGTTGGAGCAACTCGTTTGCGATCGGGCTGCCGATGATCGACGCGCAGCACAAACAGCTTTTCGAGCTGATCGACGGCCTGCACCAGGCGATGCGCGGAGGCAAGTCGAAGGAGGTGCTGGCCGCGGTGCTGGGGAAGCTGGTGGACTACACGGTGAAGCACTTCGGGGCGGAAGAGGGCATCATGCGCTCACGCAACTACTCGTCGCTGAGCGAGCATATGCTGATCCACGAACAGTTTACCGCCCGGATTCGGGAGTTTGAGAAGCAGCACAAGGCAGGCAGGGTGCTGATGACCATCGAGTTGATGGACTTCCTGCAGAACTGGCTGGTGAGCCACATCCGGACGATCGACCCGAAGGTGGCGGCGGAGCTGCGGGCCGCGTAAGGGACGAGAGCCGAAAAAGCCGGCAGAAATGGAAACCCCGCGTCTGCGCCCGTCTGGGGCGCTGCCGCGGGGTTTCGTGTTCCAATCTGGCCGGGCTACTCGACGGTGACCGACTTGGCCAGGTTGCGCGGCTGGTCGACGTCGCAACCGCGGCGTACGGCGATATGGTAGGCCAGCAATTGCAGGGGCACGATCTCGAGGATCGGCGAGAGCAATTCGGGCGCCTCGGGGACGAACAACACCTGATCGGCGTCGGCACCGATCTCCTCGTCGCCTTCGGTAGCGATGGCAATGACCTTGCCGCTGCGTGCCTTGACTTCCTTCAGGTTCGAAAGCGTCTTTTCGTAGCGCAGGACGGAGTTCGGGTCGTTGCGGTCGCAGGTGGCGATCATGACGACGGGTAGGTTTTCGTCAATCAGCGCGTTGGGGCCGTGCTTCATCTCGCCCGCAGGGTAGCCCTCGGCGTGGATGTAAGAGATTTCCTTCAACTTCAACGCGCCTTCCAGCGCCACGGGGTAGTGGACGCCGCGGCCGAGGTAGAGGAAATCCTGCGCCCGGTTGTATATCTTGGCGAGGTCCTCACACTCTTCTTCGCGGGCCAGCACGGTCTCAAGCTTGCCGGGGATACGGCTCAGTTCGAGCAGGTAGCGGCAGGACTCTTCCTGCGAAATCTGACCACGCTTCTCGGCGAGGTAGACCGCAAACAGGAAGAGAGCGGTCAGCTGCGCGGTGAAGGCCTTGGTGGAGGCGACACCGATCTCAGGACCGGCGTGGGTGTATATCGTTCCGTGGGCCTCGCGGGTCACCATGGACCCGACGACGTTGCAGATGCTGACGGTCTTGGAGCCCTTGGCCTTGGCTTCGCGCTGGGCAGCGATAGTGTCGGCGGTCTCGCCCGACTGGGTGATGAGCATGGAGAGCGAGTCGGGTCCGAGGATGGGATCGCGATAGCGGAACTCGCTGGCGTAATCGACATCGACGGGAACGCGCGCCAGGCGCTCAATCATGAACTTGCCGGCCAGACCGGCGTGCCACGAGGTGCCGCAGGCGGCGATATTGATCTTCTTCAGCTGCTGGAACTCTTCGGATCGGATCTCCATCTCATCGAGGTAGACCTTGCCGGTGTCGAGCGAGATGCGGCCGAGGGTGGTGTCGCGGACGGCGCGCGGCTGCTCGTAGATTTCCTTGAGCATGAAGTGCTTGAAGCCGCCCTTTTCCGCCATGATCGGGTCCCAGGTGATGTGCTGGACGGCGCGCTCGACGGCGTGCCCCTCGAAATCGGTCAACGAGACGCCGTTGGGCGTAATGACCGCCAGATCGCCATCGCCGAGGAAGAACAGGTCGCGGGTGTGATAGAGGATGGCCGGAATGTCGGAGGCGACAAAGTACTCGTCCTTGCCGAGGCCGATGACGGCGGGCGGGCCGTTGCGGGCGGCGACGATCTTATTGGGTTCGACCGTGGAGATGACTGCCATGGCGAACACGCCGTGCAACTCGCCGACCGAGCGGCGGACCGCCTCTTCCAGGCACATGACCGGCTTTCCGGCGCTGTCGAACAGATACTTCTCCACCAGGTGGGCAATGACCTCGGTGTCGGTTTCGGTCGAGAACTTGTGGCCGGCTTCGCGCAGCTTGCGCTTGAGGGGCATGTAGTTCTCGATGATGCCGTTGTGCACGACTACGATCTGGCCGGTGCAATCGCGGTGCGGATGTGCGTTCTCCTCGGTGGGGCGGCCGTGGGTGGCCCAGCGGGTGTGGCCGATCCCGTAGGTGCCGTCGAGGGGCTTGAGGCGGATGACCTCCTCAAGGTTGCGCAGCTTGCCTTCAGCGCGGCGCACTTGCAGTCCGTCGGCGCCGCCGGCTACGGCGATGCCGGCCGAATCGTAGCCGCGGTACTCCAGGCGGCGCAGACCTTCGATGATGACCGGGACAACTCGCTTCTTACCAACGTATCCAACAATTCCGCACACTTTGATTTACCCCACAGAGATTCCCGCAGGAAGGCGGGAATGGCTCTTCCCTTCGATGGCGTTCGTCCGGCGCGGGGCGCCGGGTACCGCGGGTGCCGTCAGTCTTCCAGACGGAACTGATAATCCTCGATTACCGGGTTAGTCAGGACTTCGCGGGCAATGCGTTCCACTTCCCGCTCGGCCTGGCTGCGATCCAGCCCGTCCAGCCCAAGCTCGAAGTATTTGCCCTGACGCACGTCGCCGACACCAGCGTAGCCCAGCTTCTTTAAGGCGTTGTGAATCGTCTTGCCCTGAGGGTCAAGGACGCTCTTCTTCAGCGAGACATATACGTAGGCTTTCATCCTAAAGGAATTATAGCGCGGCAACTGGACGAGCCAACTCAGGGTTTGCGCCTAGATTCTGAATAGGCTGCATCGGTGGGACAAGAGGTGCTTCTACAAGCCGAACAGCTCGCGCAGGCGCTTGGTCTGGGCACGGCTGACGGGAACCTCAGTCTGGTTGCGGTCGCCCATGCGCAGCTGGTAGCTGGACTTGAACCAGGGCACCACTTCCTTGATGCGGTTGATGTTAACCAGGAAAGAGCGGTGGGCGCGCCAGAACAGGGCGGGGTCGAGGGAATCGAGCAGCTCTTCCAGGGTGCGGCAATTGGACTGGCCTTCCAGCGTGAGGGTTACGACGGTAATGACGCCGTCCTCGATCGAGGCGAAGCAGATGTCTTTCTGGTCCACCAGGAACATGCGGCCCTGCGATTTAATGAGAATCTTGGCTGCCGGCTGGGGCTTCTGCGACTCCAGCATCCGGACCAAGGCATCGAGCTTCTCTTCGGGGCCGGAACCCTGGATGCGTTCCCGGGCCTTCTGCACGGCGGCGGCGACGCGCTTCTTGTCGAAGGGCTTCAGGATGTAATCGACCGCGTTGACCTCAAAGGCACGGACCGCGTACTGGTCGAAGGCGGTGGCGAAGATGAAGCGAGGCAGCGGGACATGCTTGTCCATCAGCCTCTTGATTACGCCGAAGCCGTCGAGTCCGGGCATCTGCACGTCGAGGAAGACGATGTCGGGCGTGTGCTCGCGGATGAGTTGGACGGCTTCCAGTCCATTGCGAGCCTCGGCCACGATGTTGACATCGCCGACGCCCTTGAGCAGGAACGCCAACTCGTTGCGCGCCAACTGCTCATCGTCGACTATCAGGGCTGAGAGTGCCATCGCTGCTCCTGTGGCGCACGCTGAATTCAGTGTGTCTGGAGTATGAAACGAAGCGCCAGCGAAGGTCAATCTTATCCGATTCGGCGGCGGTTACCGCAAGAATGCGTGCCACCAATACTCTTTTGCCCCGCAAACCATTACACTTTTTTGCATGGACGTTATCTACGGCATTCACCCGGTGGAAGAGGCAGTGGAGTCGCGGCCCCGGGCTATTGAGTACGTGGCTGTTGCCCGCGACCGGCGCGACGCCAAGGTAGAGCGGATTGTTGAGCAGTGCCGCCGGGCGGGGATCACGCTGCGCTTGATGAGCCGCGAGGAACTGCGACGACTGGCACACACCGACGCGCATCAAGGCGTTGCTGCCGTGGCGGCGGCGCGCAGCTACCTGGGTCTGGATGACCTGATTGCCCAGCGGCGCGGAAAGTATGCTTTTCTGCTGGTGCTGGACGGCGTGGAAGATCCCCACAACCTGGGCGCGATTATTCGGACCGCCGACGGCGCCGGTGCCGATGGCGTAGTAATCCCGGAGCGGCGGGCCGTTGGAGTGACCGCCACGGTGGCCAAGGCGGCAGCCGGAGCGGCGGAGTCGTTGCCCATTGCACGCGTGACCAATATCGCGCGCACGCTGGAAGCGATGAAAGAGCAGAATATCTGGACGGTGGGGCTCGACGAGCGGGGCACGCAGCTGTATGACGCGCTCGACTACCAGATGGACTGTGCGCTCGTACTGGGAGGCGAAGGCGGCGGGCTGCACGACCTGGTTCGGAAGCGCTGCGATTTTCTGGTCTCGATTCCGATGCTGGGCAAGGTTCCTTCCTTGAATGTTTCCGTGGCAGCGGCGGTGGTGATGTACGAGCTGGCGCGCCAGCGCAGGTTGAAGGCATGAGGAAGATGGCAAGTAGCGTTACCGTACGGATGGGGTGCGTGATCGCGTGTCTCTGCGCGCTGCTGGGTGCTTCAGCGGGCGCGGTAGATCGCAACGCGTTCACGTTTGTGCGGTATGAGTTGGAAGCGCGCGTCATGCCGGGCGAGCAGGCCATGGCGGTGCGCGGGAAGATCACTCTGCGCAACGATTCGAAGGAACCCCAGCGTCAAGTGGCGCTGCAGATTTCCTCCAGCATGGTGTGGGACACGATTGAATCAAGTGGCGAAGACCTGCAGTGGGTCAGCTCCGCCTATACCACCGACATTGACCATACGGGCGCGGTGACGGAGGCAATCGCCACTTTACCGAAGGCGGTTGCGCCACAGGGCACGGTAGAGCTAGATGTTGTTTATGGAGGAGCCGTCACCGCCGATGCGACGCGGTTGACCCGTATCGGCGCTCCGACGGTAGCAGGGGCGCGCACCGAGTGGGACCAGATAGGGCAGGAGTTCTCCGGGGTACGCGGGTTGGGATACGTCTGCTGGTATCCGGTGGCAATCGAGGCGGTGAGCCTGAGCGACGGCACAGCGGTCTTTCGCGCGCTGAGTGCGTGGAAGGAACGGCACGTGGCGTCGAACCTGAAGCTGAAGCTGGCGGTAGAGTCGGAAGGAACGATCGTCAGCAACGGACGATTGACGGGCCAGCGGGCGCGCGTGGAAGAAGACGGCCCGGTGCAGGAGCGCGACCTGGAGTTTGCCTCACTCGGGCAAACGGTTCCCACGTTTGCGGTAGCTGGCTACGCGCTGCTGGATCGTCCGGCGATTAACATCTTTTATCTGCCGGGACAGCAGGCGCACGCGCAGGATTTCGTGCTGGCGGCGGAGAAGCTGCTGCCGGTGGTGAGTGATCGGTTTGGATCACCGAAAGAGAAGGTGAGCGTGGTGGAGTTGCCTGCGGGCAAGGCTCCGTTTGACAGCGGCACGATGCTGTTTGCCCCGCTGGGAGCCAGCCGCGACGCCATCGAGGTGGCGGTAGCGCACCATCTGACACACGCAGCGGTAACGTCCGACCGGCTTTGGATCAGCGAAGGGCTGGCGCATTTTGCGCAGGCGCTGGTGGTCGAGCGGCAGCACGGGCGCCGGCAGGCGTTGGTCTACCTGCAGCTTTCGCAGGCGGCGCAGGCGGCCGCTGAAGAGCAGACGTTGCGCAAGGGAGAGCCTGAGCCCGAGCCGTTGATCCGCACGGGCGATCAGTTGTTCTACCGCTCGAAGGCGATGTTCGTGTGGTGGATGCTACGCGATATGGTGGGCGATGCGGCGCTGGGACGCGCTCTGCGGGCCTATCGCGCGGCGGATGACCGCGAGCCGTCCTACGTGCAGCGGCTGATCGAAAAAGAGAGCGGGAAGAAACTGGAGTGGTTCTTCGATGATTGGGTGTACCGCGACCGCGGGCTGCCGGACTTTCGCATTACGGCGGCCTTTGCCCGGCAGATGCTGCCGTCGAACTACACCATCACGGTGACCGTGGAGAACCGTGGCGAAGCGGCAGCCGAAGTGCCGGTGCTGGTGCCAGTGGGGGACCGTGAGACGCAGGAGCGGTTGCTGGTGCCGGCGCACGGCAGCGCGGTGGCCCGCATTAACGCTCCGTCGGCTCCGGCCGAAGTCGTCGTCAACGACGGCAGCGTGCCGGAGGCGAACGCGACCAACAACCGTTATTCGCTGCCCAAACCGGCAGAGCCTGCCAGACCTTAGGAGGAGAAACGCTGTGGCCTACATTCAATTTCTTGGCGCAGCCGGTACGGTAACCGGCTCCAAGCATTTGATCAATACCGGCAATGGGACGCCGGACGATGGCGCGCAGGTGCTGCTGGACTGCGGCCTTTTCCAGGGCCAGAAGGAATGGCGCGAGCGCAACTGGCAGCCGCTGCCGATTCCGGCGCGCAGCATTGAAGCGGTGATCCTGACACATGCGCATCTGGATCACTGCGGTTGGATACCGCGGCTCATCAAGGAGGGCTTCAACGGTCCGGTGTACGCGACGCCGGCGACGATCGACCTGTGCGCGATCGTGCTGCCCGACAGCGGCCACCTGCAGGAAGAAGATGCCGCGTTCCATAACAAGATGAAGTCCTCGCGCCACACACCGGCGCTGCCGCTTTATACGGCGGACGAGGCAAAGGAGGCGCTGGAGCGCTTCAAGCCGGTGGATTTTGGAAAGACCGTGCAGTTGACGCCCAAGGTAGCGTTCCGTTTTGTGCACTCGGCGCACATTTTGGGTGCATCGATGGTGGAGTTGACCGTGCAGCAAGACGGAGGCACGCGCAGGTTGCTCTTTACCGGCGATCTGGGGCGTGTGCAGGACCACACGTATGCGCCGGGCAAGGTGGTCCGCCAGACGCCGCAGGAGGGGGAGTCGGCCGACATGCTGATCATGGAGTCGACGTATGGCAACCGTCAGCATCCGAAGACCGACCCGCGCCCGCAACTGGCGGCTGCGATCAGCGAGTGCGTGAAGCGCGGCGGCAGCGTGGTGGTTCCGGCCTTTGCCGTGGAGAGGACGCAGAAGTTCCTGTTTGTGTTGAAAGCGCTGATCGAGCAGAAGCTGATGCCGCGCGTGCCGGTCTTCTGCGACAGTCCGATGGCGATCCATGCGGTAGAGGTGTTTCTGAAGCACACCGAAGAATTCAGCCAGGAGACGAAAGACCTGGTGGCGCGCTACGGCTCGCCGCTCAACTGGGAGGGCTTCAACTTTTGCCGCACGCCCGACGAATCGAAGAAGATCAACGCCACGAAATATCCTTGCGTGATCGTCTCGTCCAATGGCATGTGCATGGGCGGGCGCATCCAGCACCACCTGGCGCAGCGGCTGCCTGATCCGCGCAACCTGGTGTTGTTCATCGGCTTCCAGGCGCGGGGGACGCGGGGGGCGCAGATCAAGGACGGGGCTCCGGAGGTGAAGATCTACGGGCAGATCGTCCCGGTGCGGGCGCAGAAGGCGGCGATTGAGCAGTTCAGTGACCATGCCGATACGCCGGAAATCCTGCAGTGGCTGCGTACCTTCAAGCAGGCGCCGGCGATGACCTGGCTAGTGCACGGCGAGCCGGATGCGGCGCTGCAGTTGGGAGAAGCGATCATCAAGGACCTGACGTGGAAGGTGCAGATTGCCAAGTACCTGCAAAAGGCGCCGTGCTGTAACGAGTAGCAACGGTCAAATCGGGACCAATTTGGCAAGGCCAGGAGAGATCCTGGCCTTTGTTTTTGCAGCAAACGGCGCGGGGCCTCATCGAAGAGAGCAGGAGGAAAGACCATGGCTGTCAATTTCACCAAGGACGTAGATGCCGCATTGGCGCAGGCAAAGGAACAGAAGAAGCCGCTGCTGCTGGATTTCAGCGCCGCTCCAGCGTGAGGGGCGTGTGCTCGGCTGGACGCCGAGATTTATCCCAATGCCGAGGTTTCGGCTCTCATTCAGGAAAATCTTATTCCGGTGAAGATACACATCAAGGAACAACCCGCGAGTTTCCATCGCTTTGAGGCGAACTGGACGCCGACCATGATTGTCATGGATTCCGAGGGCCACGAGCGTTACCGCTTCGTCGGCTGGTTGCCGGCCGATGAATTCCAGGCTCAGCTGATGATGGGGCTAGCCAAGGTGGCTTTTGCCCACAAGCACTGGAACGAGGCGGAACGCTGGTTCAGCCAGATCGTGGAGCGGTTCCCGGAAGCGGAGCCTGCCGCCGAGGCGCTCTATTGGGTCGGGGTGTGCCGTTACAAGGCGACCAGCGATCATCACGTACTGGGCGAGACGGCGCGACAGTTTACGCTGCATTATCAGCACACGAGTTGGGCCAAACGCAGCTCCGTCTGGCTACCTAAGGCGGCATGAAAGACCCGAACCATCGAGCAGTTTGCCACCCCAAAGCGGCGTCCAGTCTTGTTGTTCCGGGCCGCCGTCCGGGTGGGGCGGTTGAAATGGCACAGACCATGGACGGACGCAATTGGGCGGGGCCGGGGGTGCCAATTTATGTCATGCCGCCGGTTCCGGCAGCCGCAGCCGGTTAATTTCGGGAAATCCGCCGCGATGTAACCTGTCGCACAATCTGTAGTTCCAGTGTTTTTCGCTTAATTTCCGCTAACATTATTGCGTGGGTGGGGTTTCATAAAACATGAACAAGGTCTTAAAGGCAGCTCTGCTGTTGGGCGGCGTGGCCGCGGGCGCCGCGGTGTACGCGCTGGCGGACCAGACGATCGACGGCCCGAAGACCGTGGACTTCGTAGACATAAAGCGCTACGCGGGACAGTGGTATGAGATCGCCCGTTACCCGAACCGCTTTCAGCGCGCGTGCTCAGGCGATGTGTCAGCTACTTACACCCCATTGCCGAACGGCAAGGTAGGGGTCGTCAATACCTGTCGCAACGCGAACGGCGGGCTGGAGCGCATCCGTGGCACGGCGCGGGTGGTTGACCGCAAGACGAACGCCAAATTGAAGGTGACCTTCTTCTGGCCGTTTTCGGGCGACTACTGGATTCTTGAACTGGGGCGCGACTACGAGTTCGCGGTGGTGGGTGAGCCGGGACAGAACTACCTGTGGATCCTGAGCAGAACGCCGCAGTTGGATGACGTGACCTATCAACGGATCGTTACCAGGCTCGAGTCGCGCGGTATCGACACGGCCAAACTGATCCGCACGCGGCAAACCGAGCAGCCGATCAGCAACGAAGCGACAGAGCCGGAGCGTCCGCAGAAAAAGCGCACCCGCTAGGCATGCGTGTTGCTGAAGTCGACCAGCTGCTGCAACTTCTCTCTTGCCTTTCCTGAATCAATCGAATCGACCGCAATCGGAATCGCGGCCCCGATGGAATCGGTGCGCCCGGCGGCAACCAGGGCGGCGGCGGAGTTCAGCAGGACGACGTCGCGGCGCGATGAGCGTTCGCCATCGAGGATGGAGCGGATGATCCCGGCGTTCCCTTGAGCGTCGCCACCCATGATCGCATCGAGCGGGGCGCGCCTGAACCCGAACTCCTCAGGGGTGATTTCATAAACCCGTACCGCCCCGTCGCGCACTTCGGCAACCTGCGTCGGACCGGTGATGGTGATCTCGTCGAGTCCGTCGCTGCCATGGACCACGAGGGCGCGGACGAGTCCCAACTGCAGGAGAACGCGGGCCAGAGTCTCGACGAGTTCTCCCGAGTAAACGCCGACGACCTGCGCGGAGGCGTTGGCCGGATTGGTCAGGGGGCCGAGCAGATTGAAGACGGTTCGCAGGCGCAGTTCGCGGCGGGCCGGCTGCACGTACTTCATAGCAGAGTGCATGGCAGGGGCGAACAGAAACGCGATGCCAACCTGTTCCAGGCACTGGGCCACGCGCTTGGGCGGCAAGGTAAGCCGGACGCCGAGGGCTTCGACCACATCGGCAGAGCCGCATTTCGAGGTGACGCTGCGGTTGCCGTGCTTGGCGACGCGAACGCCCGCGCCGGCAATCGTGAGGGCCGTGGCGGTGGAGATATTGAAGGTTCCGCTGGCATCGCCGCCGGTGCCGCAGGTATCGACCAGAGCATCGCGCTCGGTGCCGCTAACGTCCAGGGGGTGCTCGCCAGAGAGCGTCAGCGGAGTGGCGGCGCCGCGGATTGCCTGGGCAAAGCCGACGATCTCATCCACCGTTTCGCCCTTCATGCGCAGGGCCACCAGCAGGGCGGCGATCTGAGCGTCCGTACAGGCGCCGGAGAGAATCTCGGCCATTACGGAGCGGGCTTCTTCAATCGTCAGAGACTGGCGGTGGGTGACAATGCGATGCAAGGCGTCGGTAATCATGAGTCCATCAAGCGGCAGGTATGCCGACCTCAAGCGCACCCGGCCTGTAAACGGCGTCACAGCCCGGCTTGCAGCCGAATCAGTCGGATGACAGGTTGCGACGCAGACGACGCAGGGCGGAATCAGGTTGGCTTTATCCTAGCACGCGCAGCAAAGCCGGGGCTGCGGTTGCGAACGGCGTTCGGAGCCGCTTTGAGAAAGGCTTTGCCGAAGCCGCCGCGGTGCAATTAGAATTTTGACGTTCTGCAAGGCGGGCGTATGGGGCGTCCGCCGACGAGCAGCCCGAATTCAATCCTCGGCCCGGGCGCGACGCACCAGTACAGGGACTCAGGCGGGAAAGTGCGCGCGACAGGCCCTTCACCGGCGGGGAGATGCCCGCCCGCACGGATCACATGAAAATTCACGAATACCAGGGAAAAGCAATCCTGAGCAAATACGGCGTGGTCGTGCCCCGGGGCGAGATGGCCGCCACACTGGAAGAGGCCGAACGCGCGGCGCGCAAGCTGTTTGCCGCCGGCGCTGCGGGCGTGGTGGTGAAGGCGCAGATTCACGCTGGAGGCCGCGGCAAGGGTGGCGGCGTGAAGGTGGCCAAATCCGTTGAAGAGGCGATGGATTGGTCCCGGAAGATCCTGGGCATGACGCTGGTGACCCACCAGACCGGCCCTGAGGGCCGCATCGTGCGTCGGTTACTGGTCGAAGAGACTCTGCCGATCGCCAAGGAATTTTACCTGGGCATCGTGCTGGACCGGCAGGCGGCGCGCAACGTGTTCATGGTGTCGCAGGCCGGCGGCATGGAGATCGAGCAGGTGGCCGCGGATACGCCTGAGGCGATTGTGAAGGAGTACATCGATCCCGGCCTCGGACTGCAGGCGTGGCAGGCGCGCAAGCTGGCCTTTGCGCTCGGGCTGAAGGACAAGCAGATCAACCAGGCGGTGCAGTTCATGACGGCGCTCTACCGCGCCGCCGAAGCGACCGATGCTTCGCTGGTGGAGATCAACCCGTTCATTACGACGACCGACGGGCGGCTGTTCGCGCTCGACGCCAAGTTGACCTTCGACGACAACGCGCTCTACCGCCATCCGGATCTGAAGGAGCTGCGCGACGTCACCGAAGAGGACCCGCTCGAGGTTGAGGCCAGCAAATTCGGCCTGAACTACATCAAGCTGGACGGCAACGTGGGCTGCATGGTCAATGGCGCCGGCCTGGCGATGGCAACGATGGACATCATCAAGTATGCCGGCGGTATGCCTGCCAACTTCCTCGACGTGGGCGGCGGCGCCAACGAGGAACAGGTGACCAACGCGTTCCAGATCCTGCTTAGCGACAAGAATGTGAAGGCGGTGCTGATCAACATCTTTGGCGGCATCCTGCGCGTGGATACGCTGGCCAACGGCGTGGTGCAGGCGGCGAAGAAGACGAACATCGCGCTGCCGATCGTGCTGCGGCTGGAAGGAACGAATGTGGAGAAAGGCCGCGAGATTCTGAAAGCATCGGGCCTGAACTTCATCGTGGCCGAGAACATGAAGGACGCGGCCGAGAAAGTGGTCGCCGCGGCGGGCAAGGCCTGAGGCTTCCGCCAGGAACGGGAAAGGTTCACAGAGGAAGACATGAGCGTACTCATCGACAAGTCAACGCGCTTGATCGTTCAAGGGCTGACCGGCCGCGAAGGCACCTTCCATGCGAAGGGGTGCGCAGCCTATGGAACGACTGTGGTGGGCGGCGTGACGCCGGGCAAGGGCGGCTCGACGCACGAAGGCTGGCCCATCTTCAACACCGTGGAACAGGCGGTGAAAGAGACCGGGGCCAACGCCACCGTAATCTTTGTGCCGCCGCCGTTTGCCGCCGACGCAATCATGGAAGCGACGGCCAGCGAGATTCCGCTGATCGTCTGCATCACCGAGGGCGTGCCGACGCTCGATATGGTGAAGGCATGGGAGTTCATGCAGGGCAAGAAGTCGCGGCTGATCGGGCCGAACTGTCCGGGCATCATCTCGCCGGGCAAGGCGAAGATCGGCATCATGCCCGGCAACATCCACCTCGAAGGCAAGGTGGGCATCGTGTCGCGCTCGGGCACGCTGACCTACGAAGCGGTGTACCAGTTGACGACGCGGGGTATCGGGCAGTCTACGGCGATCGGCATCGGCGGCGATCCGATTATCGGGACGAACTTCATCGATGCGCTGGGGCTGTTCCAGGCTGATCCGGAGACCGAGGCGATCATCATGATCGGCGAAATCGGCGGCAACGCCGAGGAGAACGCGGCCGAGTTCGTTAGACAGCAGGTGACGAAGCCTGTGGTGGCTTTCATTGCCGGACAGACGGCGCCTCCGGGACGCCGCATGGGACATGCGGGCGCGATCATCAGCGGCGGCAAGGGCACGGCTGCGGAGAAGATCGCCGCGCTGGAGGCGGCCGGCATCCGCGTAGCGAAGTCGCCGGCGGCGCTGGGCGAGACGCTGGTGCAGGCGTTGGGGGCGAAGGCGTAAGGAGCTTCTTCGCAGACCAGTAGTTTTTTCAAAAGGGGGCGCATGCCTCCTTTTTTCTTTTCGGCTGCGCCAGTCAGCCAAGTTCGTGAATCAGGCGGCGGCCGCGCCGGAGCCGCTTGCGCCGGACGAACTCGACGCCGAGCAGCGGCCCGACAGGCGCAGGCCGAGCCAGCAGGCTACCGGCCAGGTGAGCAGCCAGGAGAGCCAGTACCAGTGCGGCCAGCCTTTCGACCAGTTCGGAATGATGGCGGCGATGCCCAGCGCTTCTCCGAGGAGGAAGAACCACAGCACGTGGCGGGCCGCACGACCACGGGCGAGGCGCGCACAGAGCCCTGCGCAGAAGACGGAGATGACGACGAACATGGCGGTGCTTGCCAGCAGCGCCTGATCGGAGGGAACACGGCCGCGCACGAAGTCGCCCGGGAACAGGCGGGTGAGCCAGGGATCCGTGGCCAGAACCAAGGCGACCGACAGCAGATAGCAGCCGATGACGGTGACGAAAGACTTGAACATACTTGGCTCCGGGATGCCGTACCGATGCGCCGCAGGCAGCGCACCGGTGGGGCAGCGAAACAGGTCTACTTGAAGGTGGCGTTGGTGCGGGAGAGGTAATCGCGATGGCCGGAGTAATCGGTCATGGAGTCGAAGGCCTGTCCGGCAAGCGGATTGGCCTTGATGGAATCGCGTATAGCGGCGTTTACCTTGTCGAGTCCGTCGGCGTTCGGGGTGGTGTAGAAGACCCAGAACATCAATGGCGACTCGGAGTGCAGAGCTTCGGTATCGATGTCGTATTCCACGATGGTGCCACCGGCGAGCAGTTTCTCAAGCAAGGGGACCAGCAGGGACCTGGCCAAAGTTTCAACGGCGTCGTCGGGAGCGTCGGCTTTGAGTTTATAGGCGGAACCGTGGGTGTATGCCCCCTTATAGGTTCCGGGCCGCCAGTTGTAGAAGCGGCTGACAAACACGGCATCGGCGTGTTTGGTGGCGGCCGAGGGAATAGACGAGGTGCTGCTGCCCGATCGCTGGAGTTGATCGAGCACGTTCATCAGACCTGCCATGGAGGTGGAGGTGAACCAGTCGTCGTGGGTGAACCCGTCAGGTGAATGGACGAGATTGACGTCGCTGCCGTAGCCAACCAGCGCACCGCCGGAGATGGCCTTCTGCATGATGGCATCGTCGGCAGCGCCTGCCTTCTCGGCGGCGGCCCACTGTGCGCGGGGCAAGGCCCAAAGAGAAACGTAAGTATAGAGCGGGGGTTTCTCCTTGGCTTCCGCCGTCTGCGCCGGAGAGGGGGCAGCAGCGAGAACAACAAGCGTGACGGCGAAAACCACGGCGGTCGCGAGGCGGGCGAGGCGATAGATCATATTTTCTCCATTGCTCAGCCGGAGGGGCTGAATGCGGAGCATTGGATTCGCGGGAGTGGACCTTAGTTGCTCATAATTGAACGGCCAGCGGCCTTATCGTGGGGCGAGGGGTTGAACGGGCGAGGACTTCATCTCTTGGCCTCCCCGGGACCGGCGGGTGCAAGGCGCCCGTGTTTATGGGATTATGATTCTGAGGATTGAGCAGCTTGGACACAACTTATGGTGCAAATTAAAACAGATCGACTGCGACGGGTGGATAGCCGGCAGAATGCGCTGGTCAAGGAATTGCGACGTGCCTTTGGCAAAGGCGAGTTGACGCCGGACGGATATTGCGCGATCGAGAGCGTGCACCTGATTGAAGAGGCGATCCGCAGCGGGTTGCGCTTCAAGGCCGTGGTGTTCAGCGCGGCCGGCGAGGCGCGTGCCGGACGGTTGCTGCCGCAACTAGGTAGTCACGTGCAGACGCTGCTGCTGGCAAACGATGCGTTCGATAGTGCGGTGGCGACGGAATCGCCGCAGGGCGTGGCGGCTTTGGTGAAGCCGAAGGAATCGTCGCTGGATCGCATGCTGGCGGCGACCGATCCGCTGGTGGTGGTGGCGGCCGGACTGCAGGATCCGGGGAATTTGGGAACACTGCTGCGTTCGGCCGAGGCATTTGGGGCCACCGGCGTGGTGCTGGGTGAAGGCACGGTGAGCCAATTCAATCCGAAAGTGGTACGGGCCAGCGCGGGGTCGCTGTTCCGGATGAACGTGGTGCGCGGCGAACTCGCGAAGGCATGCGCCGCGATGCGGGCGCGCGGGTTGCGGCTGGTGGCGACGTCGTCGCACAAGGGCGTGCCGCTGCCGGAGGCCGACCTGCGTGGCGGTCTGGCGCTGCTGATCGGCAACGAGGGGTCGGGGCTGCCGCGTGAGATTATGAGTACGATGGATGTCGTGCTCTCGATTCCCCAGGCGCCGCCGGTCGAATCGCTGAACGCAGGGGTGGCAGCCAGCGTGATCCTGTACGAGGCGGCGCGGCAGAGGAGAGGGTAAGCGCGTGAGCCTGTTTGCTCCCAACTCGTTCGACGGCCAGGCGGGGGACCGGCTTCGTCCGCTGGCCGACCGTATGCGTCCGCGCACGCTCGAGGAGTTTGTGGGGCAGGAGCATCTGCTGGCGACGGGCAAACCGCTGGGTTTGCAGATCGAGCGTGATGATCCGCAGTCGATCATCTTCTGGGGGCCGCCGGGGGTAGGCAAGACGACGTTGGCGAAGATCATCGCCGGGGTGACGCGGGCCGAGTTCATTGAATTTTCCGCGGTGCTGGCCGGCATCAAGGAGATCAAGCAGGTGATGGCCGACGCCGAGAAGGCGCGGCAGTTCGGGACGCGCACCATCGTCTTCATCGACGAGATTCACCGCTTCAACAAGGCACAGCAGGACGCGTTCCTGCCGTACGTCGAGAAAGGCTCGATCCGGCTGATTGGCGCGACCACGGAGAACC
>CAINCZ010000103.1 GCA_903847195.1 uncultured Acidobacteriota bacterium
CAGCAGAAAGGTCTGGCTGTCGCCGAAGTCTTCGCTCGAGAAGTTGACCAGTTGAATCGCGCCCAGAACGCGATCACGCGACTTCAGGGGAAAGCACAGCATCGACCGGCATTGCACACTCGCAAACTGCCCGGTCCCCGGGGCGAACCGCGGATCCTTGGTCACGTCCGGCACAATGACCGGTTCGCCAAACTGCACTACCCAGCCCGCCACGCCTTCTCCCAGCCGCAGCCGCCGCTTCGCCCCCTCCGCCGAATCGCCGACTGCGATCGCCGGATAAATCTCCTGGTTCGCCTCATCCCACATCAACAACGACCAGGTCGCCGGGCGAAATATCTCCGCCACCTGTTCCATGATTGTCTGCAGGATGGAATTCAGGTTCAGGGATGAGGTTATGGCTTTGGCTACGTTGTGGAAAACGTCAACCTCTTGCCACTTGCGTCCTCGATCCGAGCCGGAAGCGCCGCTCATGAACCTTCCTTGCAATGCGCGTAGGCGGGCAGCGGATCCGCTTTCACGGCCACCACCCCGCGAAGGCGCATTATAAGTTGGCCCGGCGCCCCTTCACAACCAGCATTGTGCGTCCCCAGCTTACCTTCGGCATGAATTTGCGCTGAAAACGCAGCAACTTAATTGACAGCCCGGGCGCTGTAAACCTATGATGCTGGGGTCAGAATCATATCTTAATGCATCGCGTAGGCTGGCCCAGCGACTAGGTCAGGGAGGTCGAAGTGGCTTTCGGCGAACGGTTGCAGCGCGAAAGAGAGATGCGCGGCATCACGCTGGAAGAAATTTCCAAGGCGACCCGCATTGGCACCCGCTCCCTTCGCGCCCTCGAACAGGAAGACTTCGGCAAGCTGCCTGGCGGCATCTTCAACAAGGGTTTCGTGCGTGCTTATGCCCGCTATCTCGGCATCGACGAAGAGCAGGCCGTCATTGATTACATAGCCGCCCTCGGCGAGCCCGACGACCCGGCGCTCGACAGCGAACGCCTGAAAAAGCTCGAAGCCAACTGGAAGCCTCCGCGCAGGAACCGGCTCGGCATCGACCCTTATTTCCGCATACCGTGGCGCGGCCTCGCCCTGATCGCAGGTTTTGTCGTCGTTGTGGCGCTGGGCTGGCACTTTCGTAACGGTCCGCTCGACCCTATTCGCCTGCTACAGGCGCTCCGCGCCGCAGCCCCGGCAAGACTGGTTGCGCCGACCGCGCAGCCCGTGCCAGCCAGCACTCAGGCGGCCGCGCCGGTCGAGGTTCTGAAGTCTGAACCCGCTGCCTCTCCGCTTCCTCCTGCTCCATTGCCGGCCACCGCACAGCCGATACCCGAGCCCACCCCAAAACCCGAAGCCAAAGCCACGACCGTCGCGGCCAAGGCGAAACCTGAGCCAACGGCGGCTCAGTCCGGCTCCAGCAAGTTGGGTAAAGATGCGTTCAGCTTGCGCGTCTATGCCCGCAAGCAGTCCTGGGTCACCATTGAGGCTGACGGCCAGACCAAGGTGAGCCGCATGCTCGAAGCCGGCCAGTTTCGCAGCGTCCCGGCCAGCAGCCGCATAAGGCTCGTGGTCGGCGACCCGGCTTCGGTCGATGTCTATTGGAACGAACGCAAGCAGCCTTCCCTCGGTCGTGCCGGCGCTCCCAGCGTCGTTTATTTCACACCCGCCGGCCTACAGGCCGATACCCGTTAGCGCCTCTGCCGAGCCGGTCTGCAAGTGTATGTTTTTTCAGTGATTCCACTCGATTCACCAGCCGCACGCTCGCTGCGGGTATAGAGCCGTTCAGTGGCATTTCGATTGCGCGCCGCCGACCCAGAATGCTAACTTCATAGAGTCTGCCAATTGCTGCTCTAGCGTTCAGTGGCCCGCCCCCGCGTGGTGATGCCGGCTAAAGGAGACAGGAGAATTTAATGGCTGCCAATCGCTTTCTTTTTACGTCGGAATCCGTGACCGAAGGACACCCGGATAAGATTGCCGACCAGATTTCCGATGCAATTCTGGACGCCTGCCTAGAGCAGGACCCGCATAGCCGCGTAGCCTGCGAAACCTTGACTGCGACCGGCCTCGTCATGATCGCCGGCGAGATCACCACCAAGGCCTATGTGGATTTCCAGTCCGTCGTGCGCGGCGTCGTCTCCTCGATCGGATACGACAACGCCCTCTACGGCTTCGACGCCAACACCTGCGCCGTGCTGTCCAGCATCAACAAGCAGTCCGGCGACATCGCCATGGGCGTGGACACCGGCGGCGCCGGAGACCAGGGGATGATGTTCGGCTATGCCAGCAACGAAACCCCTGAGCTGATGCCCATGGCAATCGCGCTGGCCCACAAGCTGTGCCGCCGCCTGACCGACGTTCGCAAGGCCGGCCTGCTGCCCTTCCTGCGGCCGGACGGTAAGTCGCAGGTGACCGTGGAATACGACGAGCACAACCACCCGCGCCGTGTTGACGCGGTCGTCATCTCCACCCAGCACGCCGAGACCGTAACCAACGACGAACTGCGCGCCGAGATCATGAAGCACGTCATTCAGGCCACAATCCCTGAGAGCCTGCTTGACCAGGACACCAAGTACCACATCAACCCCACCGGCCGCTTCGTCATCGGCGGTCCCATGGGCGACACCGGCCTGACCGGCCGCAAGATCATCGTCGACACCTACGGCGGCATGGGTCGTCACGGCGGCGGCGCCTTCAGCGGCAAGGATCCGACCAAGGTTGACCGCTCGGCTGCCTACATGGCCCGTTACATCGCCAAGAACGTCGTGGCTGCCGGCCTTGCCGACCGCTGCGAAGTTCAGCTCGCCTACGCCATCGGCGTCGCCGAGCCCGTCAGCGTGCTGGTGCAGACCTTCGGCACGGGCAAGATCTCCGATGCCAAGATTCAGGACCTGGTACGCACGAACTTCCAGCTGACCCCCAAGGCCATCATCGAAGCACTCAAGTTGCGCCGTCCGATTTATCGCAAGACCGCTGCCTACGGCCATTTCGGTCGTTCCGACGCCGAATTCACCTGGGAAGCGACGGACAAGGCGCGCGCCTTGCGCGAGCAGGCCGGACTCGGGCACGCGGCCGTTTCCAAAACCAAGAGCTAAGAATCTCGGCTCGACCCTGTCCCCGGCGCCTGCCGGGGACAGGGCCTCGCAGCCGCACCAGCAGGAGAATATGTCCACCGTAAGCAAACAAATCCCCTACGACGTAAAGAGCATGGACCTGGCCGATCTGGGCAAGCAGCGCCTGGAGTGGGCCAACCAGTCGATGAAGGTTCTCCAGCTGATTCGCAAGGAGTTCATCAAGAATCAGCCGCTGAAGGGCATGCGCATCGCCGCCTGTCTGCACGTGACCAGCGAGACCGCCAACCTGATGATCGCCCTGCGCGACGGCGGCGCTTCGGTGGCCCTGTGCGCCTCGAACCCGCTCTCCACCCAAGACGACATCGCCGCGGTGCTGGTGCGCGATTACGGCATCCCCACCTTCGCCATCAAGGGCGAGAATAACGAGACTTACTACCAGCACCTGAACGCCGCGCTCGACCATCGGCCGAACTTCACCATGGACGACGGCGCTGACCTCGTCACCATGGCTCTGACCAAGCGCACCGACATTCTTGACGGCATCATCGGCGGCACGGAAGAGACCACGACCGGCGTCATCCGCCTGCGCGCGATGGCCAACGACGGCGTGCTCCGCTATCCCATCATCGCCGTCAACGACGCCGACACCAAGCACTTGTTCGACAATCGCTACGGCACCGGACAGTCCACCATCGACGGCATCATCCGCGCCACCAACCTGCTGATTGCCGGCTCCAAGTTCGTCGTGGCCGGCTATGGCTGGTGCGGCCGCGGTCTGGCCAGCCGCGCTCGCGGTCAGGGCGCCGAGGTGATCGTCACCGAGATCGACCCCACCTGCGCGCTGGAAGCCGTGATGGAAGGCTACCGCGTCATGACGATGGAAGAAGCCGCTAAGATTGGCGACATCTTCTGCACCGTCACCGGCAACAAGAACGTGATCCGCAAGGAGCACTTCGAAGCCATGAAGGACGGCGCCGTGGTCAGCAACTCCGGCCACTTCAACGTCGAGATCGATATCCCGGCGCTTGAGAAGATCTCCATCGGCAAGCGCACGACCCGGCCGTTCGTCGAGGAATACACCCAGCGCGATGGCCGCAAGATCAACGTGCTCGGCGAGGGCCGGCTGATCAACCTGGCCGCCGCCGAAGGCCACCCGGCTGCCGTGATGGATATGAGCTTCGCCGATCAGGCCCTCTCCATCGAGTACCTGGCCACGCACGCCACTACGCTCGAAAAGAAGGTCTACACCGTTCCCGAGTATCTCGACAAGCGCGTTGCCAAGCTGAAGCTCGAGTCGATGGGCATCAAGATCGACCGCCTCACCGCCGAGCAGGAAGAGTACCTCACCAGCTGGAGCGAAGGCACGTAGTCCGGCGCAGCAGCGTTCACGACAGGCGGCTTTACGGCCGCCTGTTTTCTTATGTGCCGTTCTTGTGCAGAAGCACTTCGACTGCGGCCCGTGGCCGTCGAGTTCTGGTTGCTGTGCTTCCTGGTTGTAGAAGTAGTGAACCCTGTTCAACTTTGAAGGAGTCGGCAGGAAAGCTCTTGCCGTAAACTACCAGCATGCGGAACCAAGGCAGGATTACGGAGCCCGGCTCGGCGCTCAAGGGCCGACGGGACGCGGTCATGAGTAAGAGTGCAAAACGAGTCCCGGCCCGCGGCACCGCTTCGGCCGACTCCGGCGCCCTCGTCCCCTTGAATGTTGTTCTGGCCGACAGCCAGGCAATCTTCCGGGTCGGCATCAGCAAGGTTCTTTCGGCCGAAGCCGGCATCGTCGTTCAGGGCCAGGCCGAAAGCCTCGGCGAGTTACTCACCCTGCTGTCCACTCAATCCACGGACGTTCTGTTGCTTGAGGCATCGCTTTCGCCCACCCCGGCCGAAGCCATCTCCGAGATCATCAAGCGTGTCCCCGACGTCTGCATCGTCCTGCTGCTGAACACGGCCCCCAGCGAGATGGAAACCGTCGAATACCTGCGCCGCGGCGTGCGCGGGCTGGTAGCCCGCTCGGTCGCCCCCGAACTGCTGACCAAGTGCCTGCGCAAGGTCTATGAAGGCGAGCATTGGATCGGGCGCACCGCTGTCACCTGGGTGCTCAGGGCATTCCGCGCCCAGTCGGCGCAGCTCCGCTCCGTCGACCCGCGCCAGCGCCTCAGCGAGCGCGAACTGCTCATCATCTCCGGCGTCACCCAGGGACTGCGCAACAAGGACATCGCTCGCGAAATCGGCACCAGTGAGCAGGTCATCAAGAATTACCTGCGCAAAATCTACGAGAAACTCGGCATCAACGACCGACTGGAACTCGCCCTTTACACCGTGCATAAGCGCCTGCTGGAGGCATTCCCGGCTTCGGCCCAAGCCGACGCCGGCGGAACGCAGCCTGCCACCGGAGAAGCGGGCGCCGTCGGGCCCGAGCGCGTCCTGCCCGTCGCCCCTTAACCAGACCGGCTTCACTGGGTTACAATTCTCTGTTCCGACCAGGCGGCGGAAAGCTCTGCCGTTTCGAACACTGGCCTGCTCATCTGCGAAAGGACAAAGACGTGAAAGGCGATCCGAAGGTCATTGCTGTGCTCAACGAAGTGCTCAAGGCTGAGCTCACCGCCATCAATCAGTACTTCCTTCATGCCGAGATGCGCGCTAACTGGGGCTACTATCGCCTGGCCGGCCACACCCGCAAGGAGTCCATCGAAGAGATGGTTCACGCCGAAAAGTGCATGGAACGCATTCTGTTCCTCGACGGCGCTCCCAACATGAGCGACTACTTCAAGATCAATATCGGCCAGAACGTCCAGCAGCAGTTGAACAACGACCTCGAGCTCGAGTTGAACGCCGTCAAGCGCCTCAATGAAGGCATCGTGCTCTGCCGTGAGCTCAAGGACGACGGCACGCGCGACCTGCTGACCGAGATCCTCGAGGACGAAGAAGAACACATCGACTGGATCGAAGCCCAGCTTCACTCCATCGAGGAAATGGGCATCCAGAACTATCTCGCGCAGTGGATGGGCGACTCCAAGGACGAGAAGAAGTAGCCGCCATGATCGCGGCGGTCCCGCACCCGTCGCGATTTTGTGCCGCTGCGATGTTTCGCGTCCCGGCCCGCATGAGAGTTGGTCCGGTGCTTGCTGGAGCAGATGTCCACCAAAACCGGTGCGCTCGCAATTCGGAGGCGGAAAGCGCACGGCTTTCCGCCTTCACCTGTTAAAATAAATCTGTCCCGCACTCCCAGCGGGCCTGCGGAGAGATGGCCGAGTGGCTGAAGGCGCACGCTTGGAAAGCGTGTATAGGGGAAACTCTATCGAGGGTTCGAATCCCTCTCTCTCCGCCATTCCTTTAAATACAACAACTTAGCGGCTTGGCTACCACGGGTGGCTACCCGAATTCGTGATTTTTCCTCTGTTCTCAGTATTGGGCGCAAGAGGAAGAAATCATGACCGTGAGCCTGTGGATTCGAAAGACTGCAAACGGCAAGCGCCGCTACGATAAGCCCAACAAGAACAAACTTTACCCCGATGGCACCGTCTTCTGCCTGCGTTACGCTGCCGCTGGCAAGCGTCGGTGGGAGACCCTCGACGTAAACAGCCTGAATGCCGCGCTTGCAGCGCGGGCAATGAAGGAAGCGGCACTGCTATCCGAAGGTCCCGCCGTCGCACCCGCCTTGCCGAAGCGAGTCAAAGTGGACGAAGCCATGTCGTCTTACCTCGGCACTGTTTCTGCGACGAGAGCGCACAAGACGTGGTTGGCATACAACCTGATCCTGAACGAATTCCTCAAGTCCTGCACCAAAGAATTCATCAACCAGATCGACAAGGGTGATCTCACCGCATTCGTGGTAGCGCAGAAAAAAGGTGGACAGGATGACCGCACGGTGGCGAACCGTGTAGCGGGGGTCGTAACTTTTCTGCGGGCACACGGCATCGTCACGGTCACGCTGCGGCATAAGTTCACCGAAAAGAAGGTTAAAGCCTATTCTGTCGAGGAACTGCGTGCGCTCAACGCCGCCTCGACCGGCGAGGAGTTTCAGATTTGGCAGTTCTTTCTCGGCACAGGATTTCGAGAAGACGAGGTCGCCCATGCTTGCTATACGGATGTTGATTTCAAATCAAAGACGATCAGCGTGCTGGAAAAACCGCAGTGGGGCTGGAAGCCAAAAGACAAAGAAGAACGCACGGTGCCAGTTCCGGATTCGCTGTTGGAACTGCTCAAGGTGTGGCAGTCGATGCATCCAGACGGCTGGCTGATCTTCCCCAATACGGACGGAAATCCCCAAGGTCACTTCTTGAGAATGCTGAAAGCGCGGGCACTGGCGGCTGAACTCAATTGCGGTCACTGCAACGGCACGCTACAAGGCAAGGCGGTTTCCTGCAAGGATGCGGCATGCTGTGATCATTGGATTCTGCATCGGCTCCGCAAGACGTTTGCAACCATGCACCATGCGAACGGAGTCTCGGCACGAACGATTCAAGGTTGGCTCGGTCATGAGTCGCTGGAGACTACTTTGCGCTATTTGGCAGATGCAGAGTTGGGAAGCGCAAAGACCCGCACGCAGGTCAACGGCAGTTTTGCCGAAATTGATCGCCGGTGAATCCACCGACCTTATTCGGTTCCAAAGGATCGAGGCATGGCTCCGCTGACCCGCATCATCTTTGACACGACCGGGATCAACGCCCTCGAAGACGGTGAGCCGCCTTCATGAAGGAGTTGGAGTGTGCGACCCGGATACGCTGACGGGGACGTGCGCCAGAGCAAC
>CAINCZ010000104.1 GCA_903847195.1 uncultured Acidobacteriota bacterium
GGCATGGGTGATGGAGTCGAATGCCAGTATTCTGCCGAACATATCGAAGGATTCCCGTGGCTTGCCCGCTTCGTACAGCTCCCAGGCTTGCTGGAAGAGATCCGCGAGCCCGACTGTGGGACAGAATCCGGTAAACCCGAGTTGCATCTCCTCGATCATGAGGCGAACGCCTTTACCGGCAAAGACGTTGATCTTGCCGTCTGTCCTCTTTCGAATCTCGGTCACGCGCGCCAGAGGATCGCCTGCCTCATCCTTCACCACAACCATGGTGGGGATGGAGCGGTACATCTCGACGAGCACATCCACGGAGACATTTCCGATGGTTTGAACAAAGAGCGGAAGCTCCGTAGCATTGCCGATGGCCTTGTAATAACTGAGCAGAGCCGCATCGTTTCCATCGGGAGGAAGCGAACAGATAGCATCGGCGCCGTTCTTGGCGGCATGTTGGGCGAAGGCGATTGCGCCGGGCAGATCGTTGTTCTGGGTTTGCACGCCGATAACCAGCGCTGTCTTGCCGCCTTTGCCTGTGGCGAGAATCGCCTCCGCCCCGGCAAAGCGCTCGCTGGCGGACATCGTCGACCAGCCGCTGGCGATCTGGGGCCAGATGAAGCCGGGAACCGATGCGCGGTTGCAGAACTTCACCTCGGCGGCCAGGCAGTCAAGGTCCAGCTTATCGTCCGGGGTAAAGGGGGTCGAACCGATGGGAAAGAGCCCGCGAAAAGGCTTGGTTCGAGGGTTTGAGGAGGTTGCGGCAAAGCCGGCGCCTGACAGAGCCATTCCTGCAGCGACAGAACCCAATGCCTTCAGCACGGTACGGCGGTCCACTTCGTAGGCCATGATTTCTCCCTTGATATAGTTTCGCTATCGTACATACAGGCCGCGCTTTTGCTCTGTCAAGACTATTCATCTCCACAGATTGACAGCCCCATGAGAAGAGGGGCATTTGCATCCAGTAAGCGCATCGCTACTTGGGCAGCAGGGAAAGAACGCCCGGGCTTGGATTTGGAATGACGTGAGCGGCCACCAGGCGGCCGAGGCCTTCTACCTTAGCCTTTCCCGCCTCCACCGCGGCGCGAACGGAGGCCACGTCCCCTTTGAGGAGAACCGTGATATAGCCACCACCGAGTTTTTCACGCGCCAGCACCTCCACTTTCGCAGTCTTCAGTGCGGTGTCGATGGCCTCGAATACGGCTGTGAAGCCCTGGGTCTCGATGAGGCCCACGGCAAAGTTGGCTTGGTCGCTCATTGGATTCTCCGGTCTTTGGACTGATGCCTGTTCGATAAGGACGTTGAAATCCGGCGCTGCTTCATAGGCTGCGCGCGAATGCTCTGATGGACTCGAAATCACGTGCGCGATGACCGGGGTCTGCATGGCCCGGGCGGTCTCTTCGGCGGCTCGCGCGGCAGCCTCGATATCGCCGATGCACCCGAGCAATTTGATGCAGACTCCGGGAGCATCGTTTAACTCGGTCTGCAGAATGCGCACATTGGCGCATTTCTCCATGGCGTCGAGCACGACCATGGCCGGCGACCAGCCGCCAATCTCGATCAGGGCAAGCGCCTCGGTCAGATCACACCTCTCCCTTTGAGTTCATGCATGACACTGATAACCACCTGCTTCACCATATCCTGCGCGGTATCCCCACTCCGCACCGTGCAGCCGCCTGCCGGCCGCTCCACTAGCTCGAAATCCGCCAGGATGCACTGGAGAACGGAGCTGAGGGCCACGCGATCGGCGCGCTGCGCGTTGGTCTGGGGCTGCCGTCCCCGGCCAAAGTGGAATCCGCGCAACTCGGCCGCCGCGCGAAAGCCGTCGGGGAAATCGTATGAACTGAGCATGGCATCGAAGAGTTCCAGAATCCGGAACTGCCATTGCATGGCTGCGTCGTGGTCCCCGGAGCGAAACAGATCGTACATGCGACGAGTCACCTCGGGCACCACGTTGCTGGAAGCATGGGTGCCGCCGTCGCAGCCGATCATCAACATGGGAATCAGCACGGCTTCCCATCCGGTGAGGAACGTGAAATCCGGACGCCGCGGGCGTACCGCCGTAATCATCCGCATCATGAATGCCAAGTCGCCGGAGGAGTCCTTGATGCCGATTACGCGAGGAAATTCGCAGGCCAGGCGATGGATGGTGGGCACGTCGATAGGGCTGGCGAACATGGGGGCGTTGTACAGGGTGATGTCGATCGGCGAGTGGTGAGCGATCTCGGCGAAGTACGCGTATACCGATTCGGAAACCAGCCTGTAGTAAAACGGCGCTACGATGGCTGCCGCCCTCACGCCCATTTTGGCGTAGGCCTCGCACGCTGAAAGCGTCTCTTTTACATTCGCTTCCGCCGCGCCAGCCAGAATCGGAACGCGGCCGCCGCACTCATCCGCCACGATCTGGACAATCCGGCGCCGCTCTTCCGCCGTGAAGCGCGTGAACTCGCCCGTCGAACCATTCGGGTACAGGCCATGCACGCCGCTTTCTATCAACCAGGAGACGAAGCGGCGAAACTCCGGCTCGTTAATCTGGCCCTGATCGTCCAGGGGAACCAGAAGTGGAGTGAAAATTCCTTCCAATTTCCTTGATTCACCCGCGTTCATAGCAAGTACCACGCCTTCTGCCGGCCAGCGGAAGAATCTCCCCCTCCCCGGCCCTCTTATTGTAAAGAAGTTACCATTTGAATGTATCAGGAATTCCCATTTACATTCCGCCTTTGCCTAGCAAGATGCCGATGCCGTAGGTGACTGCGCCCTCCAGGGCGCCAACCACGGTCATCTCGAAGCCGGAGGACCACCAGGAGCGGACGGTAATGAGCGACTTGGCGGCGCCGACAGCGAAGTGGGCGACCAGCGAGATGATGGCGGCGGCGATGACCGCATCGATGCCCTGCATGAAGAAGAAGGGAATGATGGGAATGGTGGCGCCGATGGCGGTGGAAAGCGCGCCGGAGCCGGCCGAGACCAACGGATTCGCAAGCGCCTCCTCGCTGGTGCCGAGCCGCTCACCGGCCAAAACGCGGAGCAACTGTTCCGGGTCGCTGGCGATGTGTTCCACCATTTTATGGGCGTCTTCCTCGGGCAGCCCCTTCACCTGGTAGTAGAGCGAAAGCAGCTCGCGAGCCTCTGGGCCGTTCATCTGGATGGCTTCGCGCTCGCGGGCCATCTCGGCGTGGTAGATTTCGCGCTCGCTCTTGGCGGCCAGATAGGCGCCGGACCCCATGCTGAGGGCCGAGGCGATCATGCCGGAGAGGCCGGCGAGTAGCACATACTTAGCGTCGCCTGCGGTGGCGCCGGAGACGCCGCTGACGATGCCGAAGATGGCGCCCAGACCGTCGTTGACGCCGTAGATGGCGTCACCGATCCAACTGCCCGGCTGCTTGCGGCCCTGGCTGCGCTTGGCCAGCATCTCATCCAGAACGGCCTTGGCTTCAATCTTGGGCGCGCCGGCCGGGGCGGTATAATGGCCGCGCAAGAGCGACCCCAACTCCCGGTAGTGGTCTTTTTCATCCTCGATGACGTGTTCGAGGATAGCGATGGATTCCTCGTCGCCCAATCCCTTCAGTTGTTCGCCGTAGCTGGCGATGGCGCGGCTCTCCTCGATCTCCAGGCGGCGCAAAGCCATGCGGATGCCGCCTGCGCGGGTGGCCAGCGAGTCGGCATCGCCGCCGGGGCTGCCATGGTAGACAGGCTCTTGTCCGCCAAGCTCGACGATGCGGCCATGCCACAGTGCGGCGTGCTCCC
>CAINCZ010000105.1 GCA_903847195.1 uncultured Acidobacteriota bacterium
TCTGCGTTGGACGCCGCACGTGCGGCTTCCCAAAGGCGCACGCTCAATTCCGGCCCGGCCCCGCAATTTGGTCACAATTATCCTCCCGGCGATACAATCTATCTGGAAATGAGCAGCCATTCGCCAACCCGAGTTCTCGTAGTGGACGACGAGCCCGCCCTGGTACTCGGCTATCGCATGATCCTGGAAAAGAACGGATATTCCGTCGCCGGTGCCGCAGACTCTGCGGCCGCTCGTGCCGCGCTCAATGCCGAGGCTTTCGACATTTTCCTCTGCGACCTGGGCCTTGAGACGCCCATGGCTGGCTTGGAGGTAATCGAATGGGCGCGCCGGCAGTTCCCCGCGATGCGGTGCCTGCTCATGACCGGCTACCTCGACGACCAGACCACGCAACGCGCCGCGCAGGCTGGCGCCTTCACCGTGAGCAAGCCCATCCAGATTCCGGATCTGCTCGACCTGTTTCGCGACCTCGCAGCCCGCAACTGAACGCCGGGTCAAGCCCCCAGGGTTTTTTTGCGGCGCACCCCCTGTCGCTTGGTGTACATTTCATTGTGACAATGCTCACAGTTGATAGTGATATGATGTGAGCAGGAGAAAATCCTGTGGCTGCGCCCTACGGATTGGAAATCGTCGACAATTGCACTCTCTGCAAGCTGAAGGATGAACGCTTCTTCTGCTCCTTGCCCCCGGCCACGCTCAAGGCGCTGGATACCATCAAGTATTCGACCGCCTATCCCGGCGGCGCGATGCTGTTCAGCGAAGGCCAGACGCCGCGCGGTATGTTCATGCTGTGCCGCGGTCGCGTCAAGCTTTCGATCACCGCCTCTGACGGCAAGGCGCTGATCCTCAAGATTGCCGAAGCCGGCGAGGTTCTCGGCATGCATGCCACCGTCACCGGCGCGCCCTACGAAATGACGGCCGAGACGTTGCATCCCTGCCAGGTCAACTTCATTCGCCGCAACGACTTTCTCAAGTTCCTCCACCAGCACGGCGACGCCTGCCTGCAGGCCGCTCAACATCTGAGCAATCAGTGCCAGAACGCGTTCGACCAGATTCGTGCGCTCGGCCTGTCGCACTCCGCCCGCGAGAAGCTGGCGCGCGTGCTGCTGGAGTGGTCGGCGGGTGGCGAACAGACGCAGGAAGGCCTCAGGGTGAAGCTGGCCATGACGCATGAAGAGATCTCGCAGATGATCGGCACCTCGCGCGAAACCGTCACCCGCATCCTGACCGAATTTCGCAAGAAACACCTGGCCCTGATCAAGGGCTCCAACCTGGTGATTCAGAACCGCCCCGCACTGGAGCGCATGATCGCCGGATGAACCGGCGGGAAGATTAGAGCGTCAGCAGCAGCGCGATGGCTGCGCCTGCCGCGGTGCCGAGCCAGTTCGCGCCGTCGTTGCTCACCCATCCCCAGCGCTGGAAGGTAGCGCCTGCCAGCGCATCCACCAGCATTCCCAGCAGCCCGGCTGCGGCAGTCACCGCTACCCATGTGCCCGGCAGCAGTTCCACCCCATAGCCTGCCAGCGCCACCAGCAGTGCGGCGACAGCTCCGGCGAGCGTTCCCACCACGCTGATTCCGCCATCGGTTCCGGAGCGTACCTTTTTGAAGTTGCTGATCAGATAGACCGTGCCGCCGTATGCCTGACCGACTTCGCCGGCTACCGTATCGGCGGCCGCCTCCGCCAGCGCTCCCATCGTTGCCAGCAGCATGAGGTTGCGATCGAGGTAGAGCGAAGCCACCGCCGTCGCCGTCGCCACCGTCAGATTGGCCAGCACCTGGTGCCAGCGCCGGCCCTGCCGCTGCTCCGCCCGGCCCGTCCCATGCTTGCTGCCGTACCCCAATCGCGTGCTCAGTGCCGTCAGGCAAAACACCACGGCGACCGCGATGAACGCCTCCGCCCCGGCAGTCAGGTAAAGCAGGAAACTCAGTACCGCTCCGGCAATCGCCCCCGAGAGGTCCACGCCGCGCAGGCGGTGCGCTACCAGGGCAAAAATCAGCACGACGACCGCCGCTGGCAAACCTCGCTCTTTCAGCGCGGCCAGCAGCGGTGGATAGCCCAAAGTCGTGATTGCCAGCATATGTCCCACAGATCAACTCGATCTCAAGCAATTCCGTTGCCGGCTTCCCGCCGGTCGCGGCACGCGGGAAGGCGCTTCGCATCGTAACAAGAGGATGCCCGCCGGGGAAGCGGCAACCCAGGTTCCACCTGCCGCCGGGCTTCCGCCAGGCGAAATAAACTCGCAGCCTGGGCCGACCGCATGGCTTGGCCCGGGTATTTTGGTCGTTTCGGGCTCCGGATACGCATTACCTTCCGGCTCTTCTGGCGTGTACCACCACTTTCCCGATAAAATAGTCTTTTCCGATGAGCACAATTGCGAACCGTGGAGTACGGATGAGACTGAAGGGTTTGGCCGTGATTGCGGCCTGTGTAGTTCTGCTGTTGATCTTTGCCGGCTGCGGCGACACGTTTCGTCCGGTGGTAACACCCCAGACGGGTGGCTCGCCCCTGCCCCAGGTGCGGACTTTCGCCATGGTGCTGAGCGCGGAGGTGCCGGTAAGCGGTTCCTGCTCCAACGGTTCTGCCGCGCCCTGTCCGGGCGCTGCTACTCAGATCGATGTCTCTGGTGACGTCAATCTCAACGACCTGTATCTGGGCGCGCAGTTGGACCCGTCTGCCACCGGCTTTGTTACGCCGGTGAAAATGGCGTTCATCGGGCAGGAGATTTTCGTCCTCACCCCTCCGGACAGCTCCTTGAGCGCGTATTACCCGACGATCGCGACCACCTTTGTGAACCTGGCGCTGCCTGCGGCTTCCAATCCGGTTGCCCCGGCCGTTGCGAACTACACGGTTCCCGGCTCGAGCACTTCGATCAATAAGCTCTACGTCGCCGGATATGCTTCCAATCAGGCCTTCGTCGTCACCGCCGTGAACTCCCTGCAGACTGCGCTCACGGTTGGCACTAGGCCGATTTCGATCACCATCTCGCTCGACAACACCAAGGCTTATGTGGTGAACAGCGGCTCCAACAACGTGACGGTGATCTCCACCGGAGACGAGACCGTCAATCCCGTGACCGGGGCGAACATCCCCGTCGGCAACGGCCCTCGGTTCGCCGTTACCAATAAAGCCAGCGGGTTGATCTATGTGCTGAACAGCGATTCGTCGATTACCACCATCGATCCGGTGACCGACACTCCGCTGGCGACCACGACCATTCCTAAGTCGTCGCCCTCCGGCGCGACCGCGATGGCCTATGACGCCGGACTGAATCGCTTGTACGTGGCCAACAAGAACACCAACAACGTCACGGTTTACGACGCGAATCCGCGCAATCTGGCCGAGTTGTCGAACTCCCCGGTTGCGGTCGGCGCTGCGCCGACTTCCGTTGCGGTGCTGCCGGATGGAACCAAGGCGTACGTGGTCAATTCCGGCGAAAACACCGGCTGTTCGCCTTACAACACGGCGAACCTCGGCCGGGTCTCGGTGATTACCGGCAGCTCGAACACCGTCACGGCGTGTGTAACCGTTGGGCAGAACCCCGTTTGGGCCGCCGCGTCCACCGAAAATTCCAAGGTGTACGTTGTCCACCAGGGCAAGTCGGTTCTTAACGCCAGCGCGACTCCACCGGAGTCTGCTGCGACCTCGTATGCCCCGGGTACTACCATCATCCGTTCGTCCACCAACCTCGTGATCACCGATCTTGCCGTCCCGGCGGCCAATCACGAAGCCTGTGTGGCCGATGCGACCCGGGCGGTTTGCAAGTACATGTTGCCGTTCTACGTGATTACCAGCAACTAGACGGCCGCATTTCGTTCCCGCAGATGGATACAGGCGGCAGGGCCAAGGGCCCTGCCGCCTATTCTGCTTCTCCCGGGATTCTGGCGCCTTAAACCATGCTGAGCGTCTGCCCCATCTTTTCCTTTTTGACGCGCAGGTATTCGCGCGCGTGTTCGCTGGATGGCGCCGCTTCACACGGAACGCGCTCCACCACCTTAATCCCGGCGGCTTCCAGCGCTGCGGCCTTCTCGGGATTGTTCGACAGCAGGCGTACCTGCGAAACCCCGAAATTACGCAACATTTCGACCGGCAGGATGAACTCGCGATAATCCTGCTTCAGTCCCAACTGGTCGTTCGCCTCCACCGTATCGGCGCCCTGATCCTGTAGTTCATAGGCCAGCAGCTTGGCCATCAGCCCGATGCCGCGGCCTTCCTTCGCCTCGTAGATCAGGATTCCCGCGCCCTCTTTGCTGATCATCTGCATGGCCAGGTTCAACTGTTCGCCGCAGTCGCAGCGCAGCGAGCCCAGCGTATCCCCCGTGAGGCACTGCGAGTGGATGCGCAGCAGCGGTGGACGCGTCTTGATGTCGCCCATCACCATGACCACCGCGCTCTCGCGCCGCATCCAGCCACCTTCATTGAGGTCGCGCTCGAAGCCGAAAATGCGGAACTGCCCCCACCGCGTCGGAAAGTCCGCCGACGCAATCTGCCGAATTTCGTATGCCGGAATTGCTCTTTTCTTCATGGGTTTGCCTGTCTTCAATATTGCTCCGCCGTTTCCGGGGCCGAATACGGCAGAAGTCACTCTGTCGTGTGACACTGCGCACCTGCTCGCTCGATGCGCAAAGCCGGCGGCGGAATGCAACTGGATGAAAAAAGAGGACCGCGGGTGCCCCGTCGGTCCTCGTCGCTTCTGGTATTTTACCGCGTCTAAGGCCGGATGAGCAGCGGCCTCATCATGTCGTGCTCCTCATGTTCCAAGATGTGGCAGTGCCACACGTACTCGTGCACGTTCATACCCGGGAAGCGCGGACTCAACGGCACCGAAGGCGTCGCGGTCAGGCTGAACTTCATGATCACCCGCGTCACCTCGCCCGGATTCATCCGCACCGTCTCCTTCCATCCCGCGTAGTTCGCGTCGGGTGGAGCAAACGGGCCATCGGGCGTGCCCACGTTGGTGAAAGGAGCGCTCCCGATCACCTGCACGTTGGCCAGGTGGAAGTGCATCGGGTGCGTGTCGCCCGTTGTGTTGTAAATATCCCAGACGACCACCTGCCCGTTCTGGTAGACCTCCGTCGGTGGATCGATGTAATTCAATCCGTAACTGTCGGAGTAATGCTTCGTGCCTGTGCCCAGTCTCTGAATCAATCGCCCATATTCATCGAAGTCCTCGTTCAGGGTCTTGACCTCGAACAAGACACCGGGAGCGCTCGGATCCAGATCGGGCTCGCCATAGGGGATGTGCGAATCCGCATACGCCTTCGGCAGTCCCGTCGAAAGCTGCAACGCCGAAAGCGTGCTGGCAAACGTGAACGGATCTGCCGCACCCTGCCGCGCTACCACCTGGAATTGCATCATCGTCCGGGTATTTGGCCCGTATCCCAGCTTGGTCGTCGGCGCGCCGCCCTGCCATGTCTGGTCCGGGTCTCCCGTGTAGTAGTCGTTGCGCACATCTCCGCCCGGGAACGGCGCCGGTGCGTCGTTGTACATGATCAACTTGTCGCCGGGACTGCAAGACGAGAAGTCAATGATGACGTCAGCCCGCTCGGCCGGGGCCAGCAGCAGATTGTGCGGACCAGCCGGATCCACGCTGCCATCGGACCACTGAGGCATCAACTGCCCGGCCCACACTACTGGGTACGGCAGTAGTCCGCCCTCGTTGCCGACCTGCAGAAAGGCCGGACCCGGCTTCGTGAAGTCCGGTTCCTTCGCCTGGAAGGTGTTCTCGTAAAACAGGTTGAGGTTGAAGAACCGCGCCTGGGAGCCGTTCAGGAAGACCACACGGTAGCGGCGTGGCTCAACCTGCACATAGGGATACGCCATTCCGTTGATCACCGGGGTGTCGCCGAAGAACTCCGGCACGCACGACGGTACCGGCGGCTTTCCTTCGTTCAGAAATCCATTCGATGGCGGAAGTATGTCGTCCCACCGTCCTCGGGGATCGGTCGCTGAGTTCTCCGTGTAGTTCGACGGATACCAGAGGTCTCCCGCCTGTCCCCACTGATCGTCAACCGGCTTGAATGACTTTTCTTGCAGGATCAGCGGGATCGTGTAATTCAATCCCGGAACCACCCCGGCGCTCGTCAACGCCGTGACCACCGGATCGACCATTAGATAAGCCGACGCCAGACCTGCGTAGGCGTTCAGCCGCGTGATGCCAATCGCATGGTCGTGGTACCACATCAGCCGGGCGCTCTGATTGTTCGGGTAGAAGTATTGTGCTGTTCCCGGCTGCCCCGCAATGCCGTTCAGGAAGCTCTGTCCGGCCGTTCCATCGTTGGCCAGCGCGCTGGTGACCGTGGCCGCGGGGCTGAACCAGCTGAACGGCCCGCCGTCACTCGTCCACGGCACCAGACCGCCGTGCAGGTGCACCGCGATTCGATTAGCTGCCGCGCCCATCTCTGCACCCATCAGGCTGGTGTCGATAGGCAGAATGTGCGTCGCCGGCAGGTTGTTCTTCATCCGCAAGTAAACCGGCCGTCCACGCTGGGCCACGATGATGGGACCCAGATAGGAGAACTTGCCCGTCGTATTGTCGGAATATCCCCAGAGTTTCGTAGCTTTCGGCAGGTCCGGATGCATCAGCTGCGTGTACTGTCCCGCAGTCAGGTTGTATACATCTGCTCCGGCAATCCCTCCGGTTGTTGCTGCCGACGCCAGCGGAATGCCGGTTCCGCCCAATCCCGGCAGCGGAGCGACAAACTTGCGCAACAGCGGGCTTTGGGCAAACAGAACCGGCCCTGTTGGGGTTGGAGTTGGGGTTGGGGTTGGAATTGGAGTGGAAGCCGCCGATCCGCCGCCTCCACAATTGGTGATTGCTACGCTTGCTCCGGCCAGAGCTGCGGCTTTCAAAAAGTCTCGACGATCCGCCATACAAACTCCTCTTACAGACGAAATAGCGCTACTTCTTATTTGCTGTTAGAAGCTCGTAAAGTGTTGAGTACTCCCGAAATTGGGAGGTAAATTCAGATCAGAAATCCCATTTCGGGAATGCAGTGTTCCCGTTTCGCGCCCCATCATTGTCTTGTTTGCATGACGGAAAGCTGTTATTAAGACACTTGCGCCCTCACCGTGTTCCCGCGCACGGCCGGGAACTGACTTCCCTCGGGAGGCACCGTATGCATAAGCCCAACCGGTTAGCCCAAGCCCGCCAAAAGCGCGGCATCTCGGCCGCGAAGTTGGCTGAAGCCGTCGGCGTCAGCCGGCAGACGATCTACGCCATCGAGGCCGGCAGCTACATTCCCAACACCAGCGTTGCGCTCAAGCTGGGCCGCGTGCTGGAAGCTACGGTCGAGGAGCTTTTCTACCTCGAAGACGAAGGCCTGCAGCCGCCCGCGACGGAACAGGTGGAGTTGCTCTCGCCCGAGCAGGCTCCGGCAGGCCAGCCGCTGCTGCTCTGCCAGGTGGGCAATCGCCTGGTCGCAGCCGCTCCCGAACCCGGTACCTGGAGCCTTCCGTCGGGCGACGCCGTTCTGGCCAGCCGCTCCGCCGATCCGAAACAGCCCGGGCGCGCGCGCGCCCAGGTGCTCGATCCGGACTGGAAATCAAGACAACGCGTGCTGATCGCCGGCTGCGATCCGGCGGCCGCCGTGCTGGCCCGCTACCTCGATCGCCAAGGGGTGGAACTCGTCATCAGCTATCAGAATAGCGCGCGATCCCTCGACCTGCTCAAGCGCGGCCTGGTGCATATTGCCGGAACCCACCTCTCCACCGAAGCCGTCGGTTCGCCGCTCTCCCGTGTGGACCAGATATTCAGCTCCGGCTCCGTCGCCGTCCTTTCGTTTGCCTTGTGGGAGGAAGGGCTGGTCGTGGCCGCCGGAAATCCCAAGTCGATTCTCTGCGCCGCCGACCTCGTCCGCCGCGACGTCAGCATCGCCAATCGCGAACCCGGTGCCGGCTGCCGCTCGCTGCTCGATGCCCAGTTGCAGAAACTGGGCGCCAGGACGAGCCAGGTGCAGGGCTACGACCGCATTGCCTATGGCCATCTTCCTGCCGCTCGCCTCGTGCAGTCCGGCATTGCCGATTGCTGCATTGCCACCCGCGCCGCGGCTCGTTTCTTCGGATTGGACTTTATCCCGCTGGTCACCAAGCGTTATGACCTGGTCGTGCGCAAGGCTTCGCTCAAGTTGCCGCAGGTGGAGACGTTTATGGAAGCCCTCGGCCGCACGCCTTTCCGCCGCTCCATCGAGGCGGTCGCCGGATATGACATGAAAACCGCCGGCGATCGAATCGCCTGAAGCACGCGCCGTCGCCGCTACAGTCGTTTCCAGCCACAAAAAGGCCGCGACCTCGGGTCGCGGCCTTTACCTTTTTTCCATGCCCGCGGTGCTTACTTCGCGACTGCCTGCTCCCTGGCCGACTGAAACGCCGCCGCAAAGCCCGGCACCGAACGCCGCACCGTGTCGAGCGGAATCGTCAGCGAGAGCCGGATGTAGCCGGGCCAGCCGAACCCCGTGCCCGGTACCGTCAGTACGCCTTCCTTGGCGAGCATTCGCACATAGGCCACGTCGTCGGCCATCGGAGTCTTCAGGAAGATGTAGAACGAACCTTCCGGCCGCCGAACCTCGTAGCCTATCTTTTCCAGCGCCGCGAACAACTCGTTGCGCTTGGTCTCGTAGCCGCTGATGTCGATCACCGCGTCGGCCGTCTCCAGCATCACGTTCTGCCAGATGGCCGGGGCATTGATGAAGCCCAGCACGCGATTGGCAAAGGTGCAGGCCGCACGCATCGGTTCGCGGTCCTTGAGCCGCGGCGAGAGCGCCACGTATCCGATGCGTTCGCCGGCCAGCCCCTGCGATTTCGACCACGAATTGCAGATCACCGTGTTCGTGATCAGCGCCGCCACTTCGGGCGCCTTCCCCCCGTCGAAGACGATGTTCTTGTAAGGCTCGTCGCTGATCACCGTCACCTGCGGCGCGCCGGCCAGCACGGCTTCCAAATCGCGCAACGTGCTCTCCGGGTACAGGCGTCCCGTCGGATTGTTCGGCGTGTTCAGGATGATGGCCCGCGTGCGCTCGGTCAGCGCGGCGGCGATGCGCCGGGTGTCCGGCAGGAACTCGCTGTCGGTATCGACAAATACGATCTTGCCCCCGTGGTTCGTCGTATAGAACTGGTAGTCGGGGAAGAAAGGCTTCAGCAGGATCACCTCGTCGCCGGGATCGAGGATCGCCTTCAGCACTACATTCAGCGCGCCGGCCGCGCCCACCGTCATCAGGATGTCTTCGCCTTCAAACGTCAGCCCGGTCTCGCGGCTCAGCTTGTCGGCGATGCGCTGACGCACCGCCGGATAGCCCGCGTTCGGCATGTAGCCGTGCGCTCCGGGACGATGTTCGGCCACCACGCGCTCCAGCGCCCGCACCACTTCGGCCGGCGGCTCCACGTCAGGATTGCCCAGGCTGTAATCGAATACGTTCGCTTCGCCGCGCTCGCGCTTCATGCGCAGGCCTTCTTCAAACATGCGGCGAATCCAGGAGGAACGGGTCAGTTGTTCGGAGATGGTATTGGAAATGGGCATCCTGATCCTTGTAACGGCAAACCAAAACACTGGGTGCCCCACCCTCACACGCCCTTCTTTGGCGCGTTAGGGTGGGGCTGTTGACTTTCTCTTGCCGGGTGCCCCTGTCCTGCCTGGGTGCCCCGTCCTGCGCGCAGCGAAGGGTGAGGTCTTTGTCCTGCACCAATTCAAATCGCGCGGCCTCTATACCTGCTGCAGATCCTTCCGCGCTACCATGCGCACGCCCGCCGCCTGCATGCGTGCAATCGCCGAATCCAGATCTTCAAACTGGAAGATCAGCACGGCGCGGTCGCCCTGGTTGAAGGGGAAGGCGTACATGTACTCGGCGTTGAGTCCCAGGGTTTCGATCGCGGCCAGCGTCGGGGCCAGGCCCTTCGAACCGCCCGAGACCTCCACCGCCAGCACATCGGTCGCCTTGATGACGTGGCCGGCGTCCTCCAGCAGCTTCGCGGCGCGCACCGGATCGTCCACGATCATCCGAAGCACGCCGAAGCGCGCGGTCTCGGCCAGCGACAGAGCCCGGATCTCGATGCCTGCGTCGGCCAGTTTGCGGCAGGGGGCCACTACGCGCCCCGGTTTATTTTCGGCAAATACAGAGAGCTGTGTGATCTTCATGAGTTCCGCCGATCTATCACGCGCTTGGCCTTGCCTTCGCTGCGCTGGATGGTGCTCGGCTCAACCAGGGCCAGCATCACCCGCACTCCCAGCACTCGCTCGATGGCGTCGGCCAGCTTCTTCTGCAACGCTTCCATGGACCCGACTTTATCGCTGAAAACCTTCGGGGTCACTTCGACCTGGACCTCCATCTGGTCCAGCCCGTGCTCGCGCGTCAGCACGATCTGGTAATGCGGCAGCGTGCCTTCGCACTGCAGCAGCACCGCCTCGATCTGCGACGGGAACACGTTGACGCCGCGGATGATCAGCATGTCGTCGCTGCGTCGGCCCACGCGCCGGTGCCGCCGAATGGTGCGGCCGCAGGCGCACTGCCCGGACATGATGCAGGTGATGTCGCGCGTGCGGTAGCGGATCATCGGCATCGCCTGCTTGGTGAGCGTGGTCAGCACCAGTTCGCCTTCGGCGCCTTCCGGCAGCACTTCAAGCGTCTCCGGATCGACGATTTCAGCGTAGAAGTGATCTTCAAAAATGTGCAGCCCGTCCTGGCACTCGCACTCTACCGAGACGCCGGGTCCGATGATCTCCGACAGCCCGTACAGGTCGAAGGCCTTGATGCCCGTCGACTGTTCGATGTGCCCCCGCATCGCTTCCGTCCAAGGCTCGGCGCCGAAGAAGCCGATGCGCACCGGCAGATCGTGCATGTCGATACCCATCTGCTCCGCGCGCTCGATCACGTGCAGAAAGTAGCTCGGCGTGCTGAAGACCACGGTAGGGCCGAAGTCTTTCATGATCATGATCTGCCGGTCGGTGTTGCCGCCCGACACCGGGATCACCGTTGCGCCCAGCCGCTCGGCTCCGTAGTGATAGCCCAGCCCGCCGGTGAAAAGTCCGTAGCCGAAGGCGTTCTGCACGATGTCGCCTTCGTGCACGCCGGGCGCCGCCAGCGCGCGCGCCATGACCGAGGTCCAGGCTTCGAGGTCGGCCTTGGTGTAAGCCACCACGATCGGCTTGCCCGTCGTTCCGCTCGAAGCATGCAGCCGCACCACTTCCTTCATCGGGCTGGCGAACAGTCCGAAGGGATAGGTGTCGCGCAGGTCCGTCTTCACCGTGAAGGGCAGCTTGGCCGCGTCGTCGAGCGAACGCAGGTCCTCCGGCTTCATGCCTTTGGCGTCCATGCGGTCGCGGAAGTGCTTCACGTTTTCAAACGCGCGGCCAACGATGTCGCGCAGGCGATTCAGTTGCAGCTCGCGCAGCGCGTGCGGAGCCATGTAATCCAGCGCGCTTTCGGGCCGGAAACTGGGCTGTATCTTCTCTTTCGCAGAACTCATTGGCCTCGTCCTAGCTGAAATGCCTGCAGATTGACTTCCACCAGCGCCTCGGGAAGATTGCGCCCGAGCGCCGCCGTCCACTGCTCCTCGGTGAAGCTCAAGTGGCGGCTCAAGACTCCCAGCAGCGCCACGTTGAGGCTCTTCTTGTTGCGCAGCTTGCTCTCGTCCACCATCGAAGGCTCAATGATCGTGCCGCCCTCGCGCAGCGCAGCCAGGTTGACCGGTGCTTGGTCGGCGGTGATCATCAGCAGGTAATCGGCCTCGCCGCGCGGCACCATCGGGCTGAAGACCTGCTCGCCGAAACGCACGTCGCTCGAGACCGAACCGCCACGCTGGCTCATGCCGTGCAATTCGCTCTTCTTCACATCCAGCCCGGCCGTGTAGGCCACGTCGGCCACAATGTCGGAGCACTTCAGCACGCCCTGGCCGCCCAGACCGGCCACCACTACGTTAGTTACACGCTTGCTCATTGCACCTCTCGTATTCGCGAATGGCCTTGGAAGCCAGCAGACAAGTGCGCCGCGCCACGATCACCGCCAGTTCGCCGGTGTCGAGGCACTGCTGAACCAACCGCTCGAAGGCGGGCGTATCCACCGTCGGATCCACCACGTGCACGTGCTTGATCCCGAGGCTTCGCGCCAGGTCTTCAAAGATCACCCTATTGGTCTTCGCGTGATCGAGCGTACGCCCGGTGCCCGGATGCTCCTGCATGCCGGTCATCGCCGTCGTGCCGTTATCGAGGATCAGCAGCACGTGACCGCTCGGTGGCGGGTTGTACACCATCTCCACCAGCCCGGTGATGCCGCTGTGGACGAACGTGCTGTCGCCGATCACGCTCACCACCCGCTTGGCCTGCTCGGGCGGAAGCGTGTGCCGCATGCCGAGTCCCACGCCGAGCGACGCGCCCATGCAGACCACCGCATCCATCGCGTCAAACGGTGGCAATACGCCCAGCGAGTAGCAGCCGATGTCGCCGGCCACAATACAATCCAGATTCTTCAGGCTGGCAAAGACGCTGCGGTGCCCGCACCCCGGACACAGCGCCGGCGGCTTGCCCGGAACCGGCCTGAACTCCGGCGAATGGTCGCGCGCGATGATGCTGCGCACGCGGTTGACGTTCAACTCGCCGAAGCGGAACATCTCCGCCTTGCCCTCGACCTGAATACCTGCGGCCAGCGCCGATTCCACCAGGTACGGGTCGCCTTCTTCCACCACCAGGCAGCGCTCCACCGAGGCGGCGAACTTGCGCATCACCTCCGTCGGCAGCGGATAAGTCATGCCGATCTTCAGCACGCTCGCCTCGGGCGCGGCTTCGCGCACGTGCTGATACGAAACCCCGGAAACGATGATGCCCAGCTTCTTGTCGCCCGCCACCAGGACGTTGGGTCCCTCGGCGTCGTTCCAATCGCCCATCTGGTGCAGCTTTTCGCGCAGGGCAAAATGCGCCGGACGCGCGAACGCCGGGATCATCACCCGCGAGCGCACGTCGCGCACAAACTCTGCCTTGCGCGCCGCTGGCACCCGGGCGTTGTCCGTGCGGACGATGGTCTTCGAATGGCACACACGCGTGGTGATGCGCAGCAGCACGGGAATTCGCCAGCGCTCCGAGATTTCAATGGCCAGCAAGGTGAAGTCATAGGCTTCCTGCGAGTCCGCCGGCTCGAGCATCGGAATGCCGGCCGCCTGTGCGTAACGTCGGTTGTCCTGCTCGTTCTGGCTGGAGGCCAATCCCGGATCGTCGGCCGAAACGATAATCAGCGCGCCGCTTACGCCCGTGTAGGCCACCGTGAACAGCGGGTCGGCCGCCACGTTGAGTCCCACGTGCTTCATCGTGACGATGGCCCGTGCCCCGGCATAGGCCGCGCCGATGGCTACCTCCATCGCTACCTTTTCGTTCGGGGCCCACTGCGCCTTACCGCCCAGAGCGTCGAACGCCTCCAGAATTTCCGTCGAGGGAGTTCCGGGATATCCGGTACCTAACTGAACCCCGGCAGCATGCGCCGCTGCCGCTACTGCTTCATCACCGCTCAAAAATGACATCAAGCACTCCGGGCTGGCCTTCTCAGAAAGCAGAAAACCTTGATGGCTGGGAAAAAGGAAGTTTATCTGATTACAAACGCCGCCAGCAATCATTCGCTTGCAACTCGGCGCTGCCCGGTTGAAGGAACGATCCAGCGAGAACTTGTAGTCGCTCCGTGCCGCCCGGAACGGCTTCAACCGAAGTGAAGGTTCTCGCTTGGGCAATTTAATTAAGCTCGTTACTATTTGGGAATCATCTGCACGTCTGTAAATAACTATTGCACCAATCAACTGTCGTCACCAATGGCGCAATGTCGTCACAAGTGACTATGCTTCGTCATTTGTGACACTTTTGAGCTGTGTTCGCGGTCTCCATCCACTTTCTTTTCTTGTCTTTTATATGGTTTCGCAATAGAGTTTGGTCCCTGCGCGGAATCAAGATTGCACGACTGCGGTTGAAGGACAGCCTTCGACACGGTTCCGGCAGGTCTTCGCCAATTTTCGTAGGGGCGGTTATGCGCCCTTGCATTGATAAGGCTCTGTCCTCGCCGCCAGCGGGGCAGAGCGTCGGAGAGGCGCCCGCACGCACTTTCCGGCGAGCACGGAAGCAGCATACATAGGAGGCGAGCGATGGGTGAAATTCAAGAGGGCCGCAGCCGCGGCTTGACGCGCCGGCACTTTCTCACCGCCGCTGCCGCTACCGCGGTTGTAGCGGCAGGCACCAAGTTGGTCGGCGGCCCCGGAGGTCTGCTGGTGGATATCGCCAGGGCGGCCACCGGCAACGGCACGGAAATCAAACCAAATTTTTGCAGCGGCTGTCACCAGCCGACCTGCGCCAACCTGGCCACGGTCACCAACGGCGTTCTGGTCGGACTGATGGGCGATCCCGCCAGCCCGGTCAACGAAGGTCGGCTCTGCCCGCGCGGCCTGGCTGCAATCAAGAGCCTCTATAACCCCTACCGGGTGAAGGCGCCGATGAAGCGCACCAACCCCAAGCACGGGCTGGAAGACGATCCCAAGTGGGTCGAAATCTCCTGGGATGAGGCGCTCAACACTACCGGAGCCAAGCTCAAGGAAGCGCGCGACTTCAATCCCGACAGCTTCGTCTTCTTCTACGGGTTCGGTTTTGAGGAGACGCGCCTGCCCTTCGCCCCGGCCTCCGGCACCGCCAACCTCATCGGTACCCCCGGACCGCTCTGCCCCGAGCACTTCTCCTCGCTGCACCTGAGCGGCACCATGCTGGACCGCATCGACCTCGAGCGCTGCAACTATACGGTCATCCTGGGCCGCAGCTTCGGCGCCGACTATGCCATCTCCAGCGGCAGCAGCAAGCACTTTGCCGACGCGATCGAGCGGGGCATGAAAGTGGTTTCGGTCAATCCCCTTTGCGACCGCCAGGGACAGGTCGGCGAATGGGTCCCCATTATGCCTGGCACCGACGGAGCCTTCGCGCTTGCCCTGATCAACGTATTCATCTACGAGATCGGCAAGTACGACGAATGGTGGCTGAAGGTCCGCAGCAACGCGCCTTACCTGGTCGCCGACACCGTGCAGGAGATCAAGGGCAGCCGCGTCTACATGGAAGACTACGTCCGCGACCCCGGCTCGAAAAAGCCTCTGGTCTGGGATACCGCCAAGAACCGCGCCGTTCCCTTCGACAGTTCCAAGGGCGAGACCTACGCCTTGACCGGCACCTACACGGTGAACGGCAAGACGGTCAAGCCGTCCTTTCAACTGCTGAAGGAGCACGTCAAGCAGTTCACGCCCGAGTGGGCACAGAAGCAGACCACGATCCCGGCGGCCAAAATCCGCGAGATCGCCAACGACCTGATTCGTGAAGCCAAGATCGGATCGTTCATCGATATCGATGGCTACAAGTTCCCGTACCGTCCGGCCTGCCTCAACATCGGCCGCGGTTCGGTAGCAAACCGCCTCGGCGAACAGGCCTACAAAGCCCTGTGCACGGTGAACGTGATGCTGGGCGCGGTGGACGTACCCGGTTCGATGCTGGGCTGCTCCAACCAAGCATGGTATCCGTACCTGCAGCCGGACGCGGACGGCATCCTGACCCCAAGCCACATCATGAAGGACCAGGTGGTGGGCATTGAATTCGAGTTCCCGCCGCGCAAGCTGGACATGGGTGGCATTTACCCGGTCAAGCACGCCACGCCGCACCTGGCGTGGAAGGCCATCGCCGATCCCGAAAAGTACCACATCAAGTTCCCGGTCAAGATGCTGATGCTGCACGCCGCGAACCCGATCGCTTGCAACGCGAACCGGGTCGACGTGCTCAAGGCGCTGGCGAAGATTCCCTTCGTGGTCAGCGTCGCCTATCACTTTGACGAGATCACGCAACTGGCGGACATGGTGCTGCCCGAGGACCACAGCCTCGAGCGCACGCAGATGTACCGCATGTTCCGCAATGAGAAGGACGCCACTGACGCTACCCGCGGCCTGACCGGGCTGTTGGTGAAACGGCCGGCGGTCAAGCGCACCTACAACACCATGAACGCCAACGACATCTTCATCCAGTTGGCGCAACGCGGAGGCTTCTTGCCGGCGCTCAACATGATGGTCAACAAGACCTCCATGCTCTGCCAGCCGACGCAAAAGGAGTTTCCCAAGGGTATGTCGGATGAGCAGGCGCTGCTGCCGGGCAAGCCATACACCTGGGACGAGATCGTCGAGCGCAAGATCAAGAGCGACTACGGCCTGACCGCCGGCTTCCAGGACTTCGCCAAATCGGCCTTCAAGGGCCATCAACTGGCGACCATCAAGGAAAGCTACAACTACTATTACGCGCCCGAGAATGCCATCCGCATGCCGATCTACTACCAAAAGCTAGCGCGCATCGGCAAAGAGATGCATGCCAACATGGCGAGGGTTGGGGCCACGATCCCCAACTGCGACAACGACGACATGCTGCGCCAGTACTCCGGCTTTACCCTCTGGTACGAGCCGTTGAACTTCGGCGTCACCAAGGAGCACCCGTTCAAGGTCACCAACTGGAAGACGCACTACATGGTGACCAATACCTACGGCAACATCGAGAACCCCTGGATCCAGGAAATTATCGACAAGTATGTGCCCGACCTGAAAGTGGTGCTCATCAACCGCGCCACGGCACAGAAGATGGGCTTTGCGGAAGGGCAGGTGGTGAAGCTGGAGTCGCAATGGGGGCCCGGTTTCGTTACCGAAGGCAAGCTGCACCTGACCGAAATGATCCATCCGCAAGTCGTCGGCATCGGCGGCAATTTCGGCCGGTTCGGCAAGGACATGAACCCGATCGCCAAAGGCGGAGCGCAGTTCAACCAACTGGTATCGGGTGACGAAGCGACAATCGATCCAATCGGGGGAGGCCTCGACAATTCGCCGCGCGTTCGGCTGGTAAAGGTATAGGAGGACACAGATGCGATACGGAATGGTTATCAGCCGGAAGCGGTGCATCGGGTGTGACGCCTGCACCGTCGCCTGCAAGCAGCAGAACGGCACCGGGCCGGGCGTCTTCTGGCGCAAGGTGGTCAAGCAGGAAAACGGCACCTATCCCACCGCCCGTTACGTTTTCACGCCGCTGCTCTGCAACCAGTGCGACGAGCCGCCCTGCCGCGATGTGTGCCCCGTCAAGGCCACCGTCAAGCAGGGCAACGGCATCGTCAACGTGGACGCCGACAAGTGTATTGGCTGCCGTTATTGCCAGGCAGCCTGCCCCTACGGCGCCCGTTATTTCATCAGCTCCACCACCGCGCCCTACTTCCCGGGCAAGGGCCTGACCCCGTATGAAAAGGTCGCCTACGCCAAGCATCAGGAAGGCACGGTGGGGAAGTGCAACTTCTGCGAGACGAGGGTGAAAGCGGGCCAGCAGCCTGCCTGCGTGCAGACCTGCCCGGCCAATGCGCTGACCTTCGGCGATCTCGACGATCCTAATAGCGGGGCCTCCAAGTTGGTCGCCTCGAACAACGCTCAACCGCTCAGGCCGGAATCCGGCACTAAGCCCAGAGTCTTCTACTTCGGATAAAGGAGCCCAGACATGGCGACCTCGGTAACTATGCAACGTGCCTCGAACGACCGCCCCTGGCTGATTGGCCTGGGCGTACTGGTCGTAATCGGGATCATTGCCTGGATCGTGCAGCTCGCGGTGGGCTTCGACGTTCTGGGCGTGGGACAAAGCGTCTCTTGGGGCGCTTATATCGCCACCTTCTTCCTGCTGGCGGGCGCCGGCAGCGGACTCGTGGTGCTGGCGGCCACGGGCGACCTCAACGTATTTCCTGAACTGAAGGAATATCGCACCGAACTGCTGACGGGCGCGCTGGCCTGCTACGTTGCCGCCGGCTTCGCGGTGATGATGGACGTGGGCAAGCCGTGGAGGGCGCTCGCCTTCCTTTACTCGCCTAACTTCAAGTCGATGTTCGTCTGGGACTTTTACTTCCTGGCGATCTCGGTCATCCTCACGGTGATCTACCTGCTGCGTTCGCAGACGCGTAACGTGGCGCTGCTGGCGGGCGCAGCCTCGACGATCCTGATGATCGTCGAAGGCTGGATCCTGACGGTCACCGCGGGCACCGCCTTGTGGCACAACTCGATCATCCCGGTCGTCTTCCTGATCGAAGGTCTGATGACGGCGATGGCGCTGGTGCTGCTGCTGCGGGGCGTCGCGGGTGGTGCGGGCCAGGTGGTGCGCCGTGGACTGCTGCTGCTGTTGCCGATCATCTTCGTGCTGAGCTTCGTCGAGATGGTAGCCGTGCTCTACGGCGCCGACGTGGAAGCCGCCACGGCGATGATGGTGATGGTGGGTGGCAGCGTGGCTCCGTTCTACTGGCTGGCGCTGATCCTGGGCGTGGCCGTGCCGTTCGGCCTGCTGGGCTGGGGCGGAACGACCGCGACGACGATCCGCGCGGCTTCCATTCTCACCATCGCCGGGGTCTTTGCGGCGAAGCTGAACCTGCTGGTTGCCGGACGCAGCGTGCCCTTCATGCATCCGGAAGCCACCTATGGTCCGAGCATCGTCGAGTTCGGCGGCGTCATTGGCGCCCTCGGCTTGGCTGCGCTGCTCTTCCTGCTGGGACTGAAGTATCTGCCCGGCTTCAAGAAGGCGTAACGATCGGTGACCGGGCGCGGGCCATCGGCCTGCGCCCTTAATTCGTGAGGGCCATTCTGAGCGACGAAAAGGAGCGAGGAGTGGCCCTCGTTTATCATGGGGCCGTTTTCACTCTGTCGCCATACGACACACGGAGCCGATACCTGGTGGAACCATCCGAAGACACTCCCCTGAGCCATGAAGAGCAGGCTGCCATTGCCCGCTCGCGCGCCGCGCTGTGCGCGTTTCTCAATATTCACTTCAACACGCTACCCGATGAGAGGTTCGTGGATCAACTGCGCGGGGTAGAGTTCAACCAGGCACTCGTTGCGCTGGCTGTCGAAGACAACGACCCGGAAATGGCCAAGGGCGCAGCGCTCATGCGCGCCTTTGTTGGCGAGTACGCGAAGGTAAGGGCTGAGGATTTCGCGCAGGCACTCGGCGTCGACCGCACGAAGCTCTATCGTGGCGTTTCGCCCAGCTACGGCCCGCCCCCGCCGCACGAGGCCGTGTGGGACAAGCGTGTGCCTGACCCGGTGGCGGTGCTCAAGGCCCTGGCAGAGGTCTATGTCGCCGCCGGAGTCGGCATGGCCGAGCAGGCCCGCGAGCGGCTGGATTACATCGGGGTTGAACTGGACTTCCTCCGCCTGCTGGCCGTGCGCGAGATGGAAGCCTGGCAGGCCGGAAAGCCCGTCGAGGCGAAGCTCGTCATGGAACAGCAGCTGAGCTTCCTGCGCGACCACGTCGGCCGGTGGGTGCCTGAGTTTTTCGAAACGGCCTTCCCGCAGGCGCAGACCGATTTTTATCGCGGCCACCTCACGATGTTGCGCGGCTTCCTCGCTTCCGAGCAGCAGCGGTTGGAAGTGCTGGTGGAGAGCCTGTAAAGACGTAGATGGGCGCGAAGCAACCCCTTCCGGAGGGAGAGCACGAAAATAGCCCAGCGCGGAGCCGCAAGCGGAACCCTCGGAAAGCTGGCCGTTAGATGATCCCGCCCCGGTGGGGCGGGACGAACCTCGATGTCACACACATTCTGAACATGCAATCTTGTCACGTTCCGCCCATGATCTTGCGCTTGTCCCCGGAGGAGATGGGCAGGCTCATCCGCTCGAGCCCGGACTGCCGCAGCATTTGCCGTTACCTCCGTGCTGCAGGAGTCTCGCAGTTCTCACCAGTGAATCCCGCGTTGCAGGTGCACCGGCTTGCCGGTGCGCCGGCGGTGCAGACGCCGTGGCCGGAGCAGGCGTTGGTGGTCGGACATGCCTGGACCTCGCAGCCCTCGCCGCTATAGCCCGCATTGCAGAAGCACTTGCCGTAGGCGAACACGCCATGACTGGAACAGGCGCTGGCCGTCGGCGCCACCGGAGTCTCGCACTGTTCGCCCGTGAATCCAGCGTTGCAGGTACAGCGGCTCGTCGGCGTGCCGGCGGTGCAGACGCCGTGGCCCGAGCAGGCGTTAGTGCTAGGACAAGTCTGGACCTCGCA
>CAINCZ010000106.1 GCA_903847195.1 uncultured Acidobacteriota bacterium
AATGCCGCGCGCCGCCACGTCGGTGGCGACGAGGAATTCGAGCCCCGACTTGCGGAATTTGTTCATTACGCGGTCGCGCATCGCCTGCGTCATCTCGCCATGGAGCCGATCCGCCGAGTAACCTTGCGCGTTCAAATGCTCCACCAAGTCGTCCACCATGCGGCGGGTGTTGCAGAAGATGAGCCCGAGCTTAAAATCGTGGATGTCAATGAGCCGCGTCAGCAAGTCCACTTTGAAGCGGCGGTCCACTTCGTAGAAGACCTGCTCGACAGTCGGCACCGTCATCGCCTTCTGTTCGATGCGAATGCTCTGCGGGTCGCGCGAGTATTTCTCAATCAACTGCTGGATCGGGCGCGGGATGGTCGCCGAGAAGAAGACGGTCTGCCGCTCTTTGGGCGTCCCCTGGAGGATCAGTTCGATGTCGTCGCGGAAGCCCATGTTGAGCATCACGTCCACCTCATCGAGCACGACCATTTTCACGGTGTTGAGCCGCAGCGTGCCGCGGCGCATGTGGTCCATGACCCGGCCCGGCGTGCCGATGACGATGTGCGCGCCCTGCCGCAGCCCGAAGAGCTGGCGGTCGTAGGATTGGCCGCCATAGACTGGCAGGGCGTGGAGACCGCGTTTGAAGAGCGCCAGCTTATGCACCTCCTCCGAGACCTGCACGGCCAGCTCACGCGTCGGGCAGAGGATCAGCACCTGCGTGGTGCGCTCCTCCACTACGACCTTCTCGATCGCCGGCGCGGCGAAGGCCACCGTCTTGCCGGAGCCGGTCTGCGATTGGCCCACCGCGTCTTTGCCTTGCAGCAGCACCGGGATCGCCGCCGCTTGAATCGGCGCCGCTTGCTCGAAACCGAGCTTGTCAATGGCTTTCAGCAGCTCGCTGGAAAGCCCCAATTCAGAGAATAGTTTAGTCGTCATGTATATGAATGCTGCCCCAAAAAGACAATATAGCGCAGTGGAGCGCAAAATGAGAGTATTTTCTGCGGGGACACATTTTCCTTTGATGTCCTCCATGGCTCTAGCAAGCTTACTTACTTTTTTCGCGCGCATGAATGTTATCGGACCGGCTCTATTGACCGCCAACGACCTCGCCCTGGCTTATGGCCATCAGCGATTGCTTGAAGCCGTGACCCTGCTGGTTGCCCCGGGCGAGAAGGTCGGGCTGCTGGGCCGAAACGGCTGCGGGAAGACCAGCCTGCTGCGCATCCTGGCCGGCCATCAGAGCGCGGACTCTGGCGAAGTGGCGCGGCGGCGGGGATTGCGGGTCGGTTATCTGCCACAGGAGTTCGAGCTGGATGGCAGCCTGACCGTGCGCCAGAACATTGAGGCGGGTGCCGCCGATCTGATGGAATGGCTGCGTCGTTATGAATCCGGGCAAGGAACCGATCGCGAACTGGCCATCTTGTTGAACCACATTGATACGGCGGACGGCTGGAAACTGCAGGCCCGTATCAATGCGACCGCCTCCCACCTGGCTGCCCCGCCGATGGATACCCTGGTCGGGCCGTTGTCCGGCGGCGAAAAGCGGCGCGTCGCCCTCTGCCGCGCATTGGCCGCCCAGCCGGATTTGCTGCTCTTGGACGAGCCCACGAACCATCTCGACGCCGAGTCCATTCTGTGGCTGGAGGAGTTCCTGCACGAATTCCCGGGCGCCGTCATCTTTGTCACGCACGACCGCTATTTCCTGGATGTCATTGCCACCCGGATCATTGAGCTGGCCG
>CAINCZ010000107.1 GCA_903847195.1 uncultured Acidobacteriota bacterium
ATGGCCCTTGCGATGGCTGGCAACTGCGCCAGAGGCGTAGCGGCCCCGTCCAACTGTCGACCCCCGTGATTCGATACCACGACGCCATCGGCGCCCACCTCGACGACCGCACGCGCGTCGTCCACGTTGAGGATTCCTTTCACCACCAACTTGCCTTTCCAGAGATCCCGGAGACCTCGAAGGTCTTCTAGCGTGGCCGAAGGATCGAATATCTGGTTGGTCAACTCAGCAACCGTGCCCTCGAACGATTTGTGGGAGGCAAACTCGATCGGCTCTGTAGTCAAGAGGTTCATCCACCATCCGGGCCTAACTGCGAAATCCACCATCGTCCGTAACGTCAGACTGGGCGGGATGGTCAGACCGTTGTGGATATCGCGGAGGCGTCTTCCCGCCACCGGCACGTCGACGGTCAGCACGAGAGTGTCATAGCCGTTCGCGCTCGCCCGCCGAAGAAACTCGATGCCGAGTTCTCTATCCCGCCACAGATAGAGCTGAAACCAGCGACGCGTCTGTTCGGCCGCCTCGGCCACCTTCTCGATCGACGTCGTCCCCATCGTCGATAGGCAGTAGGGCAGCCCTGCCCTGCCCGCAGCGCGAGCGATCGCTGCTTCGCCCTCGTGGTGCATCATCCGATTGAAGCCTGTTGGGGCGAGTATTAGCGGCAAGGATGAGGGGCAACCGAGGATGGTGGCTGTCGTATCGATGTTCGATACGTCCTGCAAGACTCGTGGGGTAAACTCAGCGGACCGAAAGAGGTCTCGGGAACGCTTCATGCTCAACTCGCGCTCTGCACCACCGTCCGTATAGTCGAACACGGGCTTTGGGACTCTCTTGCGGGCGATCTCCTTTAGTTCCTCAACTGTTGACGCCTGCTGCAAGCGACGCATTGTTGGATTGGCGATGAACTTGCGCGGTTTGATGAGCCACGCAATCTCGGACCACCGCGGTACCCGTCGAGCTGTCATAAAAGCCCCTTCGCCACCGAGAACCTCCCGTTGACACGACTGCCGCGATTGTAGGTGTCTTAGTCGCTGCCCTGACGCAAACGTCTAAACCCTCGCGGTCAAGGGCACTCTAGCATTGCATGCTGCATGCAGTCAAGAGCCACTTTATGGTCGCCACCCGCGGCTGCTGCATTCACCCAGTGTGCGGCGATTACCGGCGGCCTGCCCGCCACACGAGACCATGCGAGGTGAGTGCCCAAGTCTGTTTGCGCGCGCTTTGGCCCGTAACGGCCCATTGTGCGGTCGAGAAGCGGCGGCCGAGAGGTTCAGCGAAGCGTGAAACAGGGAACATCGCAGTCAGGTACCGTCATATCCACTCGCTCTGAAACGTGTTCAATAGCTGCATGCAGCATACAGTCAGGATTTGTAGTTCTTCTGATAGTTAGGTATGCTGCATGCAGCAAGAAGGAGGCAGGATGAGTCAACTGGCACCAGAGCCAAGGCCGCTTTCGCTTTCGGAGAGCGCCTACAACAAGATTCGCGGAGCTATCCTTTATGGGGAGTTTCAACCCGGGGAACGCTTTAGCGTGGTGGCGCTCGCGCAAACTCTCGAGATGAGCCGCAGTCCAGTCCGTGTTGCAGTACAACGCCTCGAATCCGAAGGACTCCTTGAGGACCTAGGGAACGGTTTTGTGGTGGCCGACCTCGCGCCCCAGGCCTTGTTTGACTCTATGGCGGTTCGAGAGGTACTCGAAGGACTGGCCGCCGAACTGGCGGCACCACGGTTGCCGCCCTCCGCGGTGAATGATTTGGCTGAGATTCATGATCGATTCGCGAGTGCGTGGGCGTGCGGCGATCCTAGATTGGCCATGCGGGCCGACCTCGACTTCCACCAGACCATCCAGAGCCACTGCGGCAATGGTGCACTGGTCAGACACTTGGACAGGCTCCAGAACCGCCTCGCGGTGGTCACCTATTCAAAGGCATGGAATGTGCAACTCCAACGAGAAGGCGTTCCCGAGCACGCCGCATTGCTAGCAGCTATGCGGCTTGGCGACCCACTCCTAGCACGGAGCGCGGCCGCTTCTCATGTGCGCGGTGCGAAAGAACGCCTGCAACTTCTCTGGAGTGCCAAGCAGAGCGGCGCGGCCAACGGAGATACTCGAGGCGAGCAGTGATTGGGTGGCCCCCCCTGGGCAGCGCGCCCGTCGCACAGCGGCGGGCTGACATACTACATGCCCTCTTCCCGGTCGGCATACCCCGGCTGTGGTGCCCCACGCTGACCCACTACGACGCCGAGGGAGCCATCGACAGTGATCGCCATCGTGCGCACCTGCGGTTCATCAGCCGATGGGTGGGCGCGGTGCTGGTCCCGGGATCCGTTGGAGACGGCTGGGAGTTGACCGC
>CAINCZ010000108.1 GCA_903847195.1 uncultured Acidobacteriota bacterium
CCCGGCCAGGGCGGGCCAGACGTGGCGTCGGGCCGCGCTGGAGCGGGCAGCGACGTCACATCGGGAGCATTCCATTTTTCATGCAACCTTTCTCACCTCGTCCGGTGCTGGTGTGGGGCCGGTTTTCGCTGGCCAGAACACTTCATGGTCGAGGACAGTGCTGACGAACTCGTTCCAGTTGCCGCTGAGGACTTGCGCGCGGAGATGGAGGATTCCCTCGGCGTTGGTTGGCGTCCAGAACATGCCGTTTCCTTTGAGGCGCAGGTTCACAATGCGGCGCACGGCGCTTTCCACGGCTCCGCTGCCCAATGGGATGCCGCGTTCAGCGCACGACGCATAGAGCATCCTGTGGCGTCTTGCCTCGAAGTACTTGATCGGCCTCCTCAACTTTGCGGCTCTCCGTCCCACGCACAAACTCCGCGCTTCCTGAAGTACCGCATCGACGGTCCCGTGGCGGAGTTGGTGCCGCATGCGGTGGTACCAGGTCTTTCGCTGGGCCTCGTTCCAGCCGTGCACACTAGATGCGATCTCGTGGAGGTACTCGCAGGCATGGTAGAAGTCGAGCACCTCTACGACCTTCGATTGATCGAAGCCGACCTTGGTGACGAGCGGAGCGATGCGATCCCAGATCCAGTCAGCACCGTCTCCAACAAAAACCCACTCGACCGCCTCTCGGGCGCCGATCGCGATCATCACGGCCGTCAGGATCTCGAACAGTCGATCGGCATCTCCCAACGTGGCGTCGTAGTGCAGGCGCGCGCCTTTGATCTTGCGCCCCTTATCATCAATCGCGTAGATCACGAATACCTTCGGCTCTCGCCAAGGCGCCTCGAATCCCCTGTGCCCGTTCGCCCGCGGTTTGCCCTTCTTCGGGACGCGCGTGCGAATGCGCCCGCCGTCAACACCGATCACGAGGCGCAGCCCTTGGGCCCACGCAGTCCGGCGCGGTTGAGACTGCTGCTCCAGCCAGTCGCGGTAACCCAACGCCCTCTCCGCGAATCGCTGAGCAAGGCGGGAAATGGTCTTCCGGTCCAGCGTAACGCCGCACTCGGTCAACGCATCCAGGCTTTGCTCAACCGTGCCCGTGGAGACCAGTCGCGCGACATCCGCGCCAAGTGCAGGCGAGACGCGATAGTGGATCCCGAGCACAGCCAGTCGCGGGTAGATTCCGTTGCCCTGCTCGCTGCGGCGTCCTGGCCTCCGCTTTCTCCCAGGTCTGCACCGCGTTCGTTGCAGAAAGTAGGGGCTGACAATGCGTACGCTCGAACCTCCAAGCAGGGTGACGACGACATCCTGAGCCGATCTTTGAAGCCGCAAGTCCGGGTATGCGCTGACGAGAGTGGTCGCTCGGTCTACCACAGTGGGGGCATCATGGGCCGCCTGGATGACGCTCCCAACCACCAGATCCAAACAGCGCGAGACTCTTCGATGCAGCGAACGCTCGAGGTCGAGCAACTGGGCTGGTGTCGTCGGCAAGCCAAACTCCAACAAACTTTCGACTGCCTCTCGGAGGCCCGTTGCTGCCGCTTCGACGGTCTCAGCCAC
>CAINCZ010000109.1 GCA_903847195.1 uncultured Acidobacteriota bacterium
ACGCCGGGGCTCGAGGTGCGTCCCGTCAGTTCGGGCATGAAGTACATGGAGGGCACGGCCGATCCGCAGAAGATTGGCCGCGAACTGCGCGCGGCCGACGTCGTCACGGGGCACTTCGTTCGCCAGGGGGATGCGCTGCTGGTCACCCTGGAGGTGATTGATGTGAGCCGTGACCGCTCGCTGTGGCGCGGCACCGTAACGGCCGCCATCGGCGATCCGCTGGCCCTGCAGAAGACGCTGGAGGCGCAGGTACGCCAGGGACTGCTGCCGGCGCTGGGCAGCGCTGCCAGCGGCGCCTTGGAGACGGCCACGCGCCCGCGCAACGCCGAGGCTTACGATCTGTTCCTGCGCAGTGCCGCCGTGCCGCACGATCCGGCGCCGAATGAGCAGGCGATCCGCATGCTTGAGCGCGCCGTGGGGTTGGACCCCGGCTACGCGCCAGCGTGGGATGCGCTGGGCTTCCGCTATTACTACGCGGCCACCTACGGTGTCGGCACCTCCACCTGGGAGCGGGCGAACTCCGCCTATGAACGTGCGATCGGACTCGATTCCAATTACCTGATAGCGATGGCACACCTGGTGCGCATACGGGTGGCGCGCGGTGAGCTGGCCGGGGCCTTCCGGCAGGCCCAGGCGCTGGTGGCGTCGCGGCCCGACAGTGCCGAGGCGCATTTCACGCTTTCCTACGTGCTGCGCTATGCGGGCCTGCTGGATGAGGCAGGGCGCGAATGCGACGCCGCGCTGGCCGCCGACCCGGGCTACTACGGTCTGCGCTCTTGTGGGATCACCTTCGCGGAGATGGGCCGCGTGCCGCGCGCGCTTGAGTATTTGAGCCTGGATGCCGGGTCGGAGTTCAGCATGAACCTGCGTCCTGGCGTGCTGTTGCGGCGGGGTGACATCGCCTCGGCCCGGGAAGCCGCACGGCACATGACGAACGACCAGACATGGTTCGGCGGACTGTTGCAGGCCTGCCTGCGGCCCGGTGCGGCGACGGAGCAGGAGTTGCTCGATCGCAAGGTGCGCGCCGCCGAGCCGGCGCTCTTGGCGCAGCGCGATCCCGAGTTTCGCTACCTGCAGGGTGCGCTGCTCGCGTTTTGCGGTGAGCGCGAGGCAGCGGTAAAACTGTTGCGCAGCGCCATCCAAGGCAACTACTGCGCGGCCGAGGCGCTGGCGAAGGACCCGTTGATCGAGAAGCTGCGCATCTATCCTCAGTATGAGCAGCTGAAAGCGGCGGCGGTGGAGTGCCAGGGGAAATTGAGACGGTAGTCAACAGCCCACCGGCGCGCCCGAAATCGGGGTGCGTGGGTGGGACGCCCGGGGATTAGCGATTCTTCTTGATCGGCGGAACGAACTTGTAGTCGATGTCCCAGGGGAAATAGATCCACGTCTCCTGGCTGAACTCCCTCACACACAGATCGACCACCTCGCGCCCCTTCGGCTTGGCGTAGAGCGTGGCGAAGTAGGCCTTGGGCAGCAGCTTGCGGATGACGCGGGCGGTGTTGCCGGTATCGACCAGATCGTCGATCAGCAGGAATCCCTCGCCGTCGTGGTCCACGCCCTTAAGCACCTGGACCTCGGAGCGCATGTTCTGCGCGCCGGCTTCCTCCGATGCGATGTAACTATTCGCGCAGATGGTGTCGAGCAGATGCAACTCCAGCTCGCGCGCGACCAGCGCCGCCGGAATCAGCCCGCCGCGCGCAATGGCGATGATGCCCTTGAAGGGGCCTCGCTCCACCAGGGCGTGGCAGAGGGTGCGGGTGTCCCGGTGCAGTTCTGCCCATGAGAGCACGACGTCGTTGGTAAAGGGGCTGGTGATGGTATTTTCCATGGCGTGGTTATTGACCGGTTGCCTCGCTAATACTCTATGAGCGAAGGAGCGGAACGCCAAAAGGAAAATGACGGGTGCTATCGGCAAGAACCCGGGTAGGAGGCCCCGGCCAGAGGCGATTGCGCGCCGCAGCCCTGGGGCACCTGCCGGGAGAATTCCCCGCTATTCCATCACCGGACGGAAATTGTCGGCGCCGAAGCCAAGGGAAGCATACGCTTCAGCAACGGAGGCGAAAATCTGCAGGCCACCGCGGGAATCGCTGCCGATCATTTCAAACATGCGGGTCATCCCGTACATCAAGGGATGCGGGGCAACGACCATTCGCCGGAAGTTATCCGGTGCCAGCGGCGCCTTCTCCGCCAGGCGCCGAACCCCATACGGCGTAACCGAGAAAGAAGTCACGGTGCTGAAGTCGGTCAGTTGGCTAGCATGACCATTGACCTCCATCCACTCGCGGACTTCCTGATAGCCCTCGTACAGCAGCTCATCCGTGAGAACGCCCTCGAATCGTATCAAGAGGACGCGATGTTCACGTTCGAAACTCAGGAACATACCCATGGGCACGGCGCCTCAAAAAACATGATGAGTGCTCTACTCAAAGTGCACGGATGGCCGGGATTATAGCCGATGCGCCGGGGAAAGTCCCGCCGGAGTCGAGCGAATCAAGCTTACAAGAGTAATGGCTGAACGATCCGGGCAGCGGGAAAAGAAAACCGGGCATCCTTGCGGATGCCCGGGAAGTTAAGAGCCGACTGGGGAATTACAGGGCCATTTCGGCGCGGACGTACTTATCGCCGAGCGGCTTCATTTCAAAGCCTGCCTTCTTGCAAAGCTCCTGCATTTCCTTGTTGTCGACCAGGATGGTGGCGACCATCAGGTTGCTGCCCTCGGCCTTGGCCACGGCGATGGCGCGCTTCAGCAGTTCCGCACCGATGCCCTGGTGGTGGAAGGTGTCGCGAACCACCAGCGCCATTTCCATGGTCTGGGTGCCGTGCACGCGGCTGAGGCGGACGATACCGGCGATTTCCTTCGGGTCCTTGCCGGTCTCGGCCAACAGAGCCATCTCACGGTCGTAATCGATGAAGCAGATACGGGTGAGGCGCTCGTGCGCGGTGCGCTGGCTGAGCTGCAGGGGCTGGAAGTAGCGCTGGATGACCGTGCGCTCCGACAGATGCCCGTGGAAGGCGGCGACCATCGGCTCATCTTCGGGACGGATCGGGCGAATGGCCAGGTCCAGACCCTTGGTCGACTTGAAGCTGCCGACGAACTGGATCGGGTAGGGACGGATCGCCAGCCTCGGCAGGTCCGCTTCCTTGGTGTCCTTGGGGTAGATCACGACGCGGGCATCGAGCGCCAGCAGGCGGTCAGGAGAGGCCAGCAGCGGGTTGATGTCGATTTCCTTGATCCACGGCTGCTCGGCTACCAGGTTACTGAAGGCGACCAGCAGCGACTCGAGGGCCGCCAGGTCGCACGGCTTGCGGCCGCGAACGCCCTTGAGGGCGGTGTAAACCTTGGTGCCTTCCATCATGCGGCGGGCCATGGTCCGGTTCAGCGGCGGCAGGGCCAAAGAGCGGTCCTTGTATACCTCGACCAGCTGGCCGCCGGAGCCGAACAGCAGCACCGGTCCAAACTGCGGATCGCACGAGCTGCCGATGATGACTTCGTAGCCGTCCAGTTTCGCCATCGGCTGCACGGTGACGCCCTGGAAGTGCTGCTTGCCAACCTTCTCGGTAACCGAGGCTTCGATTTCCTTGTAGGCACTCTTGACCGCTTCGGCATCGCGCAGGTTGAGCACCACGCCGCCCACGTCGGTCTTGTGGGTGATGGTCAGCGAATGCAGCTTCAGCACGATCGGATAGCCCATCTTGTCGGCGATCTTTACGGCATCGGCCGGAGTGAGGGCGATCTCGGTAGGTACGGTGGGAATGCGATAGGCTTCCAGCAGCTTCTTGGATTCGTACTCGGTCAGGATGTCGCGGCCCGACTCCTTGACGTCGTCAATGATCTTCTTGGCAGCGGCGCGATCAGCCTCGTGGGAGACGCCGGAGGGCAGAGAAGGAGTCTCGTAGAGGCTCTTCAGGTTATCGGCATACTGCCACATGTAATTGAAGGCGCGGGCGGCGGCATCGGGGAACAGGAAGGTCGGGATGCCGGCCCGGTTCAGAATCTCTTCACCGGCGGCGACGGCAGTGCCGCCCATCCAGCTGGCGAGTACAGGCTTATTGAAGGAAGCGGCCAGGGGTTTGAGGTTCTCGGCGATCTGGGTCGGATCGGTCATGCCCTGCGGGGTCATGATGACCATCATGCCGTCGATTCCGGGATCCTTCGCGGCGATTTCCAGGGCCTTGGAGTAGCGCTCGGGTTCGGCGTCGCCCAGAATGTCGACCGGGTTGCCGTGGCTCCAGGCAGAAGGCAGGAAAGCGTTGAAAGCCTTCATGCTCTCATCCGACAGTTCGGCCAGTTCGCCGCCGTCGAAGTTAAGCGCGTCGGTGGCCAATACGCCAGGACCGCCGGCGTTGGTCACGATGCACATCCGCCGACCCTTGGGCAGAGGCTGCTTGCCGAGCACTTCCGACATGTAGAACAGGTCGGCGATGCTGGTGACGCGCAGCACGCCGCAGCGGCGGAAGGCGGACTCGAGCACTTCGTCGCTGCCCGTCAGCGAACCGGTGTGCGATGCGGCGGCCTTGGCGGCGGCGGCGGTGCGGCCCGGCTTGATGACGATGATCGGCTTCGCCAGCGAAACTTCGCGGGCGGCCGACAGGAACGAACGGGCGTTGCCGACCGTCTCCATGTAAATGACGATCGACTTGGTGCGCGGGTCGTTGCCGAAGTAGGTGATCAGATCGCCCCAGTCAACGTCGAGCATGGAGCCGACGGAGACGAAGCCGCTGAAGCCCACCAGTTCCTGCAGGCTCCAGTCGAGAACGGCAGTGCAGAGCGCGCCGCTCTGGCTGATGAAGGCGATGCTGCCGGGCCGCGCGATCGTCTGCGCGAAGGTGGCGTTCAGGCCGGCGATCGGGTTCATGATGCCCAGGCAGTTCGGGCCGACCACGCGCATCTTGCCTTTGATCATCTTGCTGATGCGATCTTCGAGGGCCTGACCTTCGGGACCCATTTCCTTAAAGCCGGCGGAAATGATGATGGAAGCAGGGACGCCAAGTTCAACCGCTTCCGCGATGACTTCCGGAACGGCGGCGGAAGGTGTGGTCACTACCACCAGGTCGATCGGCTCGGGGACGGACTTGAGATCTTTGTAGGCGCGAATGCCCAGAATGCTGTCGCGCTTGGCGTTAATCGGATAAACCGTGCCGCCAAAGGGGCTGCTCAAAATGTTCCACAGAACGCTGCGGCCCACGCTGCCGACTCGTTCCGAAGCTCCAACGACCGCTACTGTCCGGGGCTTGAAAAGTTCGTCAAGGGGTTGCCGCTCGGAACGGAGCAGGTCGTGAGCCGGATCAAGAACCAGTTTCTTATCGCCAAACAACGCGCGTGTCGTGCCAGTGCTCATAATATTATTGCCTCTTTTGATTGCTTCTAATTCCCTCGTAGCAGGGTCGCCACGGATAGTTCGATTCTAGCAGCAGCAGCGGGGGTGTTAATACCCCCAAAGTCGATAAGAAAACAGTAGAAATGCCTAGATTGGGCGAACCGGGACGGGGAAGTAAAAATTGCGCAAAAATCTGGCGCTCCCGGCAAATCGGAAGCGCCCAATCGTATGGAAATCGATATTTTCTTTCCTAATCCCCGTGAGCTGCGCTGCTGGTGCGCGGCAGGTGCCGCTGTTCCAATCCGTTATACATCTGGCGGGGACGCGCGATTTTCTGCTCAGGATCGCAGATCATCTCCTGCCACTGCGCCAGCCAGCCCGCGGTGCGCGGAATGGCGAACAGCACGGTGAACATCTCGGGCTTGAAGCCGAGCGCTTCGTAGATGATGCCGGAGTAGAAGTCGACGTTGGGGTAGAGCTTGCGCTTCACGAAATACTCGTCGTTGAGCGCGATCTGCTCCAACTCCATCGCCATGTCGATCTTGGGATTGCGGCCCGTAACCTTGAAGACGTCCTCGGCGATGCGCTTGATGATCTTCGCGCGCGGGTCATAGTTCTTATAGACGCGGTGGCCGAAGCCCATCAGCTTGTAGCGGCCTTCCTTCACGCCCTTCACATATTCAGGGATGTTGGCCTTGCTGCCGATCTTGTCGAGCATCAGCAGCACCTCTTCATTGGCGCCGCCGTGCAGCGGGCCAGACAGGGCAGCCGCGGCCCCGGCCGTGGACAGGAACGGGTCAGTCTCGGCGCTGCCGATGCCGCGCATGGCGTTGGCCGAGCAATTCTGTTCGTGGTCGGCATGCAGAATGAAGAGCACATCGAGGGCCTGGGCGAGCACCGGGTTGGCCAGGTACTTCATCTCCGTACGCCGCCACAGCATGTTCATGAAGTTGGCGGTATAGCCCAGCTCGGGGTCCGGATAAACATAAGGCAGTCCGCGGCGGTGGCGGTAGGCGTAGGCGGCAATGATGGGCATCTTGCCGATCAGCCGGTAGATCGAAAGGCGGCGCGACTTCGGGTCGCGCACGTTGCGCGAGTCGGGATAGAACGTGGACAGCGCGGCCACGGTGCTGACCAGGATGCCCATCGGATGGGCGTCATAGTAGAAGCCGTCCATGAACTTCTTGATGTTCTCGTGAATTTCCATGCGCTGCGCCAACTCGGCAACCCACTCGCGTTCCTGCGCCGGGGTGGGCAGTTCGCCAAACAGCAGCAGGAAGGCGACCTGCAGATAGGTGCAGTTTTCCGCCAGTTCGGAGATGTCGTAGCCGCGATAGCGCAGAATGCCCCGGTCACCATCGATCAGCGTAACCTTGCTTTCGCAAGAGGCAGTGTTGGTGAACGCCGGGTCATAGGTCATCATTCCAAAATCGTCGGCATCGACCTTGATGTTGCGCAAATCAATGGCGCGAATGGTGCCACGGTCGACGGGCAGCGTGTACAACTTGCCGGTTCGATTGTCGGTTACCGTAATCGTGTTCTCTGGCATGATGGCTCCTCGGCCCACGGCCCCAGCCCTGGCAACGGGCGATGAGTCTCTGGGCGACCTACAGCCTAATTGGATTCAACCTCTTGCTCGCGCGGCGCGGCCAAACCACAAGCCTGCCCGCGGCTGCGGACCGAATAGGAATCGCAACCCGGATGGGCCCTGACCCAGACATTGTAAATGCTTAGGAAAGACAGAACGCCCCACCCAAACCCCAAGACCAAGGTGAGGTTATTTGTCCGTTTTGGCAGTGACCCAAATCACTATCTGATGTGAGCAGCCGGGGGGCGATTTGCAGGGTGCGATCCGGCCTCCGGAACTCGGGTTTGCGTCCTGCTGCGGGCGGTTTTCTCGATTGACACGCCTTAACCCGCCGAAGATAATGAGGGTGACATGACCTCGCTGGCACATCGCCATCATCACCATCATCACGGCATCCATGTGTCGGCGGAGGGCCTCGGATAAGCATTCGAGCCAGAAGAGATTCAAGACCCGCTGACACGATCCAGTCAGCGGGTTTTGTGTTTTTTGCAGTTTTCCGGAACCGGCGGTGATTCGCCGGATAGCAGGACCGGCGGCCAAAGGCCGCAGCGGAAGTTGAATTTTGGAGAAGGACGAGTGATCAACATCGACTTTGAAAAGATGCAGGGTCTGGTGCCGGCGATCATCCAGGATGCCGCCAGCGGCGAGGTCCTGATGCTTGGCTTTATGAACCCGGAAGCGTGGGAGAAGACGCTCTCAACCGGATTTGCGACGTTCTACAGCCGCACCCGGCAGAAGCTGTGGATGAAGGGCGAGACCAGCGGCAACCGTCTGCGCGTGATCTCGGCCGCGACCGACTGCGACGTGGATACCATCCTGCTGCGCGTGAAGGTGGAAGGCGACGGACTGGTTTGCCACGAGGGGACGGCCTCCTGCTTTACCAAGGACATGACTGCCGGAGTTAAGAACGCGGAGGTGGCGCAATGAAACTGCGACTTGGAATTCCCAAAGGCAGCCTGCAGGCTTCCACGATTCAACTGTTCTCCGACGCAGGATTCAAGATCTATGAGAACGGACGTTCCTACTTTCCCCCCACCGACGACCCGGAACTGGATTGCATGCTGATTCGCGCGCAGGAGATGGCGCGCTACGTGGAGCACGGCGTGCTGGACGCCGGCCTGACCGGCTACGACTGGGTGATGGAAAACGGTCTTGAGGTCAAAACGGTCACCGACCTCATTTACGCCAAGCAGAGCCGGGGCAAGGTGCGGTGGGTGCTGGCCGTGCCGGAGGATTCGCCTTTCAAGTGTGCCGAGGATCTGGCAGGCAAGACCATTGCCACCGAACTGGTCAGCGTGACGAAGCGCTTTTTCGAGAAGCGTGGCATTCCGGTCAAGAGCGTCGATTTTTCGTGGGGCGCGACGGAAGTCAAGCCGCCGATGCTGGCCGATGCCATTGTCGAGGTCACCGAAACCGGCAGTTCGCTGCGCGCCAACCGCCTGCGCATTATCGAAACCGTGCTGGAATCCAACACCCAGCTGATCGCCAATCTGCAGGCCTGGCAGGACGACTGGAAGCGGCAGAAGATCGAGAACATCGCCCTCATGCTGCAAGGCGCCATGGAGGCGCAGGGACGCGTGGGTCTGATGCTGAACGTCAGGAAGGCCGATGTGAAGGCCGTACTGGCCGTGCTGCCGGCGCTGCAGCGGCCCACGATCTCGTCCTTGAGCGATGATGATTGGGTGGCGGTGAACACGATCATCGAAGAGCGCACGGCGCGTGACGTTATTCCCAAGCTGAAGGCGGCCGGCGGCTCCGGTATCGTCGAGTATCCGCTGAATAAGGTGGTGCTGTAATGCGCATTGTCGATGGCCAGGGCGCCCGCGCCGAGGTGCAGCGGTTGGTGGCACGAGGGGCGGTCGATCTGGCCCGCGTGGAGCCGACGGTGGCCGAGATCATCGCGTCGGTTCGGCAGGAAGGCGATGCCGGGCTGCGGGGCTACGCCGAGCATCTGGACGGGCTCGGAGCCGAACAACCGCTGCGCATCTCGCCGGAGGAAATTGCTGCGGCGCGCGCGGCGGTCTCGCCGGATTTCCTGGTGGCGCTGGAAAAGGCTGCCGCCAACATCAGGCAGTACTGCGAGTGGCAGATGCCCAAGCCGTGGATGAGGCGGGTGTCGCCCGGACTGCAGACCGGGCAACTGGTACGTCCGCTGGAGTCGGTCGGCTGCTATGTCCCGGGCGGACGCTATCCTCTGCCTTCGACGGTGCTGATGACGGTGATCCCGGCGCAGGTCGCCGGAGTGAATCGCATCGTGGTGGTGTCGCCGCGTCCGGCGGCGGCAACGCTGGCTGCCGTGGCGATGCTCGGGGTCGAGGAGGTGTACCGCATCGGCGGAGCGCAGGCCATCGGCGCTCTGGCCTACGGCACGCAAACGATTCCCCGCGTCGACAAGATTGTTGGGCCGGGAAATCTTTACGTTACGGCGGCCAAGAAGATGGTGGCGTGGGACTGCGCCATCGATTTCCTGGCGGGTCCGACCGAGGTCGTGCTGGTCAGCCACGACGGAAACCCGACATTCCTGGCCTCCGACCTGGTGGCGCAGGCCGAGCATGACCCGGATGCCTGTGCGGTCTTCATCACCACCTCGCGCGAGTTGGCTGAAGCCGTGGTGCTCGAGACCGATCGCCTGAGCTTCCACAACGGGACGGCACGGCAGTCGCTCAAACAGAATGCGCTGGTGCTGGTCGCTGATTCGCGCGAAGAGGCGATGCAGTTTGCCAACGCCATCGCCTGCGAGCACCTCACGGTTCCACCGGAAGATGTGGATAAGGTCGAGGCGGCGGGCTCGGTATTTGTCGGGGACTATTCGCCACAGGCGATGGGCGATTACGCTTCGGGTCCGAACCACGTGCTGCCGACGGCTGCCGTGGCGCGTTACCGCGGCGGGTTGAGCGTGCTCGACTACGTCAAGATCATCAGCGTGCAGCAGGCGAACCGGGCCGGATTAAAGCAACTGGAGCCGACGATCAGCTCGCTGGCCGATACCGAAGGCCTGCAGGCGCATGGCGATTCGGTGCGATTGCGTTGCGCGCCAGCGAAACGCAATCGCAAGAAGCAATCCGCCGCCAGCGAGGGGAGCCGAAATGCTTAATCCGCGACCTGCCGTGCTGCGCATGAAGGAGTATCACCCGCCGCTGGGCGGCCGGGTCGGCATGCGGCTGGATTTCAACGAAAACACCTCGGGCTGTTCGCCGCGCGTTCGCGAGGCGCTGGCCGCGCTTACGCCGGACGAACTGGCGCGGTATCCCGAGCGCGAGCCAACCGAGCGTTGCCTGGCAGATTTTCTCAAGCTGCGGCCAGAGCAGGTGTTGCTGACCAACGGCGTCGATGAGGCCATTCACCTGCTTTGCCAGGCCTATGTCGATCCGGATGACGAAGTGCTGATCCCGGTGCCGACGTTCTCGATGTACGAGATTTATGCAGGAGCGGCGGGAGCAAAGACGGTGACGGTGGCAAGCGACGCGTCGCTGCGCTTCCCGGCAGAGCAGGTGTTGCGGGCGATCACGCCGCGCACCCGCATGATTGCCATCGCGAGTCCCAACAATCCGACGGGTTCTTGTGCGACGGAAGAGGATCTGCTGAAGATCGCTGCTGCGGCGCCACAGGCGGCGCTGCTGGTGGACGAGGCTTATTTCGATTTTTACGGTCGCACGATGATGCCGCAGGTGGGGCGCGTGGACAATCTGTTCGTGGCGCGCACTTTCTCCAAGGCCTACGGACTCGCTGGCCTGCGCGCGGGCGTGCTGGCAGGCAGCGTCGAGCAGATGCGCTTGGTGCGCCGCGTGGCGTCGCCCTACAACGTGAACGCGACGGCCCTGGCCTGTCTTCCGGTGGCCGTGGCCGATGCAGCCTACGTGCGCGATTACGTGGCGCAGGTGCGGCGCGGGCGCGAGCGCGTGGAGCGCGAGCTTACCGCGCTGGGGCTCTGCTGGTGGCCGAGCGAAGCCAACTTTGTGCTCTTCTACGTCGGCGAAAAGCGGCGCGAACTGGTAACGGCCATGAAACAACGCGGCATCCTGTTGCGCGACCGCAACAGCGATCCCGGCTGCGCGGGTTGCGTGCGCATCACCATCGGCACCAGTGAGCAGACCGATAGTGCCATCCAGGCGCTGCGCGAGTCGCTGGCCGAGATCGGCGTGAGTGGGGCAGGGAAGGCGGGCGCATGAGAACGGCAACCATCGAACGCAAGACCAACGAGACCGATATCCGGCTGAAGCTCAACCTCGATGGACAGGGGCGCTACGAGGTCAAGACGGGCATCGGATTCTTCGACCACATGCTGGAGTTGTTTGCGCGGCACGGTGCCTTTGACCTGGCGCTCACCTGCAAGGGCGACCTGCACGTGGACCAGCACCACACGATCGAAGATGTGGGCATTGCGCTAGGCGAGGCCTTTGACCGCGCGCTGGGCGATAAAAAAGGCGTGTGGCGGGCCGGTTATTTCGTGATGCCGATGGATGAGACGCTCGGCGTCGTCGCCGTCGACTTCGGCGGGCGCGCGGCGGCTATCGTCGATGCCAAAGTGCGCGTGCGGCTGCTGGGCGACATGGAGGCCGAACTGATCGCCGATTTCTTCGATGGGTTCGCTCGCGGCGCGCGGGCCAACGTTCATGCTCGCGTGATGTATGGCCGCAACAATCACCACAAGGTCGAGGCGCTGTTCAAGGCCTTTGGGCGGGCGTTGCGGGTGGCGTGCAGCCGCGACAAGCGGTTGGCCAAAATGCTGCCGAGCACGAAAGGACTGCTGTGATCAGCATCGTCAACTACCAGGCATCGAACCTGCGCTCGGTGAAGAAGGCGCTGGATTTTCTGGGCTTCGCCTCCGAGATCACGACCGATCCAGAGGCCGTGCGACGGGCCGACAAGGTGCTGCTGCCCGGCGTCGGCCACTTTGCCGCGACCGAGCAGATGTCGGCCAACGGATTGCGTGCAGCCATCGCCGAGGTGGTCGAGCGCGGCACGCCCTTTCTCGGCATCTGCGTTGGTTTGCAGTGGATGTTTGAAGCCAGCGAAGAGGCAGAGAAAGCCACGGGGCTGGCGCTGTTCGAGGGCGTGGTGCGGCGGTTTCCCGCCGGGGCCAAGGTGCCGCACGTCGGCTGGAACTCGCTGGAGATGAAGTCGCCCTCGCGGCTGCTGGCCGGAGTTCCGGAAGGTGCGTTCGTTTATTTCACGCACTCCTATCGCGCTCCCGTTTGCAGCGGTACGGTGGCGACCACCGAATATGAAGGCGCGTTCTCATCGGTGGTTGAACGCAACAACATTTTCGGCGTGCAGTTTCACCCGGAAAAATCGGGCGATACCGGCTTGCAGATCCTAAAGAATTTCGGGGCGCTCCCATGCTGACCAAGCGCATCATTGCCTGTCTCGACGTCAACGCCGGACGGGTGGTAAAAGGCACCAAGTTTCTGAACCTGCGCGACGCGGGCGATCCGGCGGAGTTGGCGCGCGCCCACGCACAGGCGGGGGCCGACGAAGTCGTGTTCCTCGACATCACGGCCACCCACGAAAAGCGCGGCACGCTGCTGGAAGTCGTGGGGCGCACCGCGCGCGAGCTGTTCGTGCCGCTCACGGTGGGCGGCGGCATCGGCACCCTCGACGATGCCTCGGCGGTCTTTGAAGCCGGTTGCGACAAGGTGAGCATCAACTCGGCGGCGGTCAAAGACCCTTCGCTGATCACGCGCATCGGCGAGCGCTTTGGCAACCAGGCGGTGGTGGTGGCGATCGACGCCAAACGGCGTCCGGTGGAAGAAAATCCCGGGGATGAGAAGTGGCGCGTCTTCGTCCGCGGCGGCCGCACTCCGACGGAGCGTTGCGTGTTGGCCTGGGCGAGGGAAGCCGAGTCGCGCGGAGCGGGCGAAATCCTGCTGACCTCGATGGACCGCGACGGCACCGGCATCGGCTTCGACTGCGAACTGACGGCGGCGGTGGCGAGCGCCGTGTCGATTCCGGTGATCGCCAGCGGCGGTGCCGGTTCGGTCGAGCACTTCATCGACGTATTCAAGGCGGGCCGCGCCGATGCCGCGCTGGCCGCTTCGATCTTCCACTTCGGCATTCACGACATCCGCGAACTCAAGCAACAGGTTGGGCAGGCGGGCATCCCGGTGAGGTTTCCATGTTGATTCCCTCGATTGACCTGATGGGCGGCAAAGTAGTGCAGTTGGTGCAGGGCGAAAAGAAAGCCCTGGAATACGACAGCTTTGAACCCTGGGTGGAGCGCTTTGCCCGTTACCCGCTGGTGCAGTTGATCGATCTGGATGCGGCGATGCGGCAGGGCGAGAACCGCTCGCTCGTCCGCCAGATCGCGGCCCGCATTCCGTGCCAGGTCGGCGGCGGCATCCGCAACGCCGACGATGTGCGCACCATGATCGACTGCGGCGCGCGCGCGGTGATCATCGGATCGGCGCTGGTGAAAGACGGCCGCCCCAACACCGAACTTGCCCAGGAACTGGCGACGCAGGTGGGTTTGGAAAAGCTCCTCTTCGGGGTCGATTCCAAGGGCGGCAAGGTGACGATTGCCGGTTGGAAAGAGGCGACGCAACTGACGGCGATCACGATGATGCAGGCGCTGGAATCGTACTGCTCCGGGTTCCTCTACACCCACGTGGACACCGAGGGCACGATGCAGGGCATTCCACTGGAGCTGATTCGCGAGCTGAAGGCAGCGACGAAGAAGAAGTTAATCGCCGCCGGCGGCATCCGCAGCCAGGAAGAGATCGATGCTCTGGACGCTATGGGCGTGGATGCCGTGGTGGGGATGGCGATTTATACAGGCAAGATTCAGGCCTAAACAAAGAGCAGGGGCGCGTTGGCGCTCCTGCAGCAAACCTCGATTATTTCCCGCCAGTTCAACGAGTTATATTTCCCGCCGCGCTATTTGAATCCCTCCCTCCCACCCGCCCATCCAACTCCATAGGTAAAGTGGACCGACTCAGTTCTGTTTGAAGCGTACCGACCCGGTCCGGTTTCGAGGGCTCATGATCCGACTCAGTAAGCTGACCGATTACGGAATCCTGCTGATGACACAGATTGCCCGACAGGCCGAGCGTTCGTTGCACACGGCGCGCGACCTGGCCGCGGAGACTCAGGTTCCGCTTCCCACCGTCAGCAAGATCCTTAAGGCTTTGGCGAATGGCGGCCTGCTGGCGTCTCACCGTGGGGTGAAAGGCGGATACAGCCTGGCCCGGCCGGCCGCCGATATATCCGCGGGCCAGATCATCACCGTGCTGGAAGGTCCGATCGGGGTCACCGAGTGCGGCGGCACTCCGGGAGTTTGCGAGATGGAGCCGCACTGCCCGGTGTCGGCCAACTGGCGCGTCATCAGCGGGGCGCTGCGCCAGACGCTGGAGAGCGTAACGCTCGCCGACCTGATTTACCCGCCACAGCTGGTGGCCAAGCGCGATTCGCTGGTCAACCTCACCGGCCTGAGTTCTGCTGCCCCGTCCAGCGCAATCGACGGGGATCCTCTTGGGAGAACGCAATAATGAGCACACCCGACATTGAGCAACTTGCGAACCAGGAATACAAGTGGGGCTTCGTCACCGACATCGAGCAGGACGCGATTCCGCGCGGGCTTAGCGAGGACGTGGTGCGGCTGATCTCGGCCAAGAAGCAGGAGCCCGAGTTCATGCTGGAGTGGCGCCTCAAGGCCTATCGCCACTGGGTCAAGCTGCAGGCCGCTGACGCGGAGCCGCGCTGGGCGAACGTGAAGTTCAACCCCATCGACTACCAGGACATGATTTACTACTCTGCGCCCAAGCAGAAGGCGGGGAAGAAGTCGCTCGACGAAGTGGACCCCGAGCTGCTGCGCACCTACGAGAAGCTGGGAATCCCGCTGCACGAGCAGAAGCTGATGCAGGGTGTGGCCGTCGATGCGGTCTTCGACAGCGTTTCGGTGGCGACCACCTTCAAGGCCAAGCTGGCCGAGGCCGGCGTGATCTTCTGCCCTTTCTCCGAGGCGGTCCTCAAGCATCCCGAATTGGTGAAGAAGTATCTCGGCTCGGTGGTGCCCTACAGCGACAACTTCTTTGCCGCGCTCAACTCGGCTGTCTTCAGCGACGGGTCGTTTGTGTTTGTGCCCAAGGGCGTGCGCTGCCCGATGGAGCTTTCGACGTACTTCCGCATCAACGCCGCGGAAACCGGGCAGTTTGAGCGCACGCTGATTGTGGCCGAGGAAGGCGCCAGCGTCAGCTACCTCGAAGGCTGCACGGCGCCGATCCGCGACAAGAACCAGTTGCACGCCGCCGTGGTTGAACTGGTGGCGCTCGATCACGCCGAGATCAAGTATTCGACGGTGCAGAACTGGTATCCGGGCGATCCCAAGACGGGCGCGGGCGGTATCTACAACTTTGTCACCAAGCGCGGCATGTGCGCCGGACGCGGCTCGAAGATCTCGTGGACGCAGGTGGAAACCGGATCGGCGATCACGTGGAAGTATCCGAGCTGCATTCTGAAGGGCGACGACTCGGTCGGCGAGTTCTACTCGGTGGCGCTCACCAATAACTTCCAGCAAGCCGACACCGGAACGAAGATGATCCACCTGGGCCGCAACACCCGTTCGACGATTGTCAGCAAGGGCATCTCGGCCGGCTTCGGGCAGAACACCTATCGCGGGCTGGTCAAGATCGGCAAGGGCGCCGAGGGCGCGCGCAACTACACGCAATGCGATTCGTTGTTGATCGGCGACAAGTGCGGTGCGCACACGTTCCCCTACATCGAGGTGAAGAACTCGACGGCGCGCATGGAGCACGAGGCTTCGACCTCGAAGATCGGCGAGGACCAGTTGTTCTACCTGCGCCAGCGCGGACTTTCGGCGGAAGATGCGGTTTCGATGATCGTCAACGGATTCTGCAAGCGGGTGTTCCGCGAGTTGCCCATGGAGTTTGCGGTCGAGGCGCAGAAGCTGCTGAGTGTGAGCCTGGAAGGCAGCGTCGGCTAGCGCCCGCCCTGGCCAAAATCTGGCCACGACGGGGCGCCCAATGCAGCGATTTTGATTTTGGAAACGAAATGCGAGGAACGAATGGCACTGCTTGAGATCAACAATTTGCACGCCAAGGTGGAAGGACGCGAAATCCTGAAGGGCCTCAACCTGGTGATTCAGCCCGGCGAAGTGCACTCCATCATGGGGCCTAACGGCTCGGGCAAGAGCACGCTGGCGCAGGTGCTGGCGCGCCGCGAGTCGTATGAGGTGACCGCGGGCGAGGTTCTGTTTCACGGCAAGGACCTGCTGGCGATGAAGCCGGAGGAAGCTGCGGCCGAGGGTGTATTCATGGCGTTCCAGTATCCGGTGGAGGTGCCCGGCATCGGCAACGCATACTTCCTGCGCTCCGCCCTGAACGCCGTGCGCAAGCACCGGGGGCTAGACCCGGCGGACGCAATGGACTTTCTGCCGCTGCTGCGCGAACGCATGAAGCTGCTGGAGATGGACGACGCGTTCCTGAACCGTTCGGTGAACGAGGGCTTCTCGGGCGGCGAGAAGAAGCGCAACGAGATCTTGCAGATGTCGATCCTCGAGCCGAGCTTCGTCATTCTGGATGAGACAGACTCCGGGCTGGACATCGACGCCCTGAAGGTCGTCTCGCGCGGCGTGAATGCGCTGCGCAGTCCCGACCGCTCCTTCCTGGTGATTACGCATTATCAGCGCCTGTTGAACTACATCGTGCCCGATTTTGTGCACGTACTGGTGGAAGGGCGCATCGTGCGCTCCGGTGGCAAGGAAGTGGCGCTGGAACTGGAAGAGCACGGCTACGCCGAATTTGAGCTGGTGGGCGCGAGAGGGTGAGGTACGCGGAACCCGGTGTGAGAGTTGAGAACGGAGATCGCCAGTGATTGCGACGACAGAAGAGAAGACAGAGAAATTGCGGCCTTGGCTGGACGAATTCGCGAGCTTCCACGGGCAGGCGCACGGACCCGCATGGCTGCAGGACTTGCGGGCCAGAGGGTTCGCCCGCTTCCACGAGATGGGATTTCCCACGACCAAAGACGAAGACTGGCGCTTCACCAGCCTGCAGCCGATCTCGAACACGGAGTTCCGGTTGGCCGGCGAGCATCGGGTCGGCGCGTTGGGCGAGGGCTTAATGGGGCTTCCCAAGGGAGCATGCGCCCGACTCGTCTTCGTGGATGGCCGGTATGTGCCGTCGCTCTCCAGCGTGGACAATCTGCCGAAGGGTGTTATCGTCACCGATCTGAAGACGGCATCCGAGGCTGACAGCAGCGGAGTGGAACGGCATCTGGCGCAGTATGAAAGCCTCGACGGCGATGCGTTTACGGCGTTGAATACCGCATTTCTCAGCGATGGAGCGTACGTGCACGTGGCGCGTGGCACAACGCTGGAGCAGCCGCTTTACCTGCTGTATGTGAGCACAGCGTCGCCGACGACGCAGATGACCCATCCACGCAACCTGATCGTGGTGGAAGACGACGCGCAGGTGGCGGTCGTGGAGGATTACGCCACCATGGGTGATCAGTCGGCGCAGAAGATTATGGCCTTGACCAACGCGGTGACGGAACTGGTGGTCGGCGACAATGGCGTGGTGTCGCACTACCTGGTGAAACGCGAGGGCGCAGGTATGGCGAGCATCTCCACCTTGCGCATCCAGCAGGGACGCAGCGCCAACGTGGTTTCGCACGCGCTGCTGCTGGGCGGAGGCCTGGTGCGCAACAACGTGCATCCGGTGCTGGCGGGCGAGGGCGGCGAGTGCCTCGTCAACGGCCTTTTCCTGGGAAGGGGCTCGCAGCATCTGGACAACTACATCAAGGTGGATCACCAGGCGCCGCACTGCCAGAGCCGGCAGTTTTACAACGGGATATTGGACGACACGTCGCGCGGCGTCTTCCACGGCCGAATCATCGTGCACAAGGACGCGCAGAAGACGGACGCCAAGCAGACGAACCGCAACCTGCTGTTGAGCGACTCCGCGCAGATCGACACCAAGCCCCAGCTGGAAATCTATGCCGACGACGTGAAGTGCACGCACGGAGCGACCATCGGGCAGATCGATGACACAGCGCTGTTTTACCTGCGTTCGCGTGGGTTGCCGGAGCGCGAGGCGCGCGCGCTGCTGCTATATGCCTTCGCCCACGAGAACCTGGACCGGATGAAGCCCGCTGTCGTGCGCGAGTGGCTTTCCGAACTGGTTTCAGAGCATCTGCCTACTGGAGCCGCCGCCTCGCTCATCGGCGCGGTCAGAGAACGCAGTTGGCAGGAGGTGGGATAACGACATGGCAGGCCATCTTTTGAGTTCGAGACTGGAACCCCTGCGGCCTCCTCTGTGGACCCCCGGGCATGATTTGACGCTGGAAGAGCGGCGCGCCGACTTCCCCGGCTTGCAGCAGATGGTGCACGGCAAGCCGCTGGTGTATCTGGACAACGCGGCCACCACGCAGAAGCCGAGGCAGGTGATCGCCACCCTGGAGCGTTTCTACTGTGAAGACTGCGCCAACATCCACCGGGGCGTGCACGAACTGTCGCAACGCGCGACGGAGTGCTACGAATGTTCGCGGCTGAAGGTGCAGCGCTTCCTGAATGCGCGCGAATCGGCGGAGATCGTTTTCGTGCGTGGCACCACCGAGGCGATCAACCTGATTGCACAGAGCTACGGGCGCAAGTTCGTCGAGGCCGGAGACGAGATTATCGTCTCGGCGATGGAGCATCATTCCAACATCGTCCCGTGGCAGATTCTGTGCGAGATCAGCGGCGCCCGGCTGCGCGTGATCCCGATTAACGACGACGGCGACCTGCTGCTGGATGAGTACGAGAAGCTGCTGGGCCCGAAGACGAAGATGGTCAGTGTGGCCCACGTGTCGAATGCGCTGGGCACTGTGAATCCGGTGAAGCGCATCATCGAGATGGCCCACGCGCACAACGTGCCGGTGCTGCTGGACGGAGCGCAGTCGGCGCCTCATATGCGGGTCGACGTGCAGGAGCTGGACGTCGATTTCTACGCACTTTCGGGGCACAAGATGTATGCGCCGACGGGCATTGGGGCGCTCTACGGAAAGCGCCAATGGCTCGACCAAATGCCTCCGTACCAGGGCGGCGGCGACATGATCAGCTACGTCAGCTTTGAGCGCACGACCTATAACAAGCTGCCGTACAAGTTCGAAGCGGGCACGCCGAACATCGAAGGCACGATTGGACTCGGGGCGGCGGTGGAATACATCGAAAAGGTTGGGCTGGACGAGATCGCCCGTTACGAGTACGACCTATTGCGATATGCGACGGAGCAACTACGGGCCATTCCGGGTGTGCGGATCATCGGTAACGCCCGGGAGAAAGCCGGAGTGATTTCGTTCCTGGTCGGCGACGTGCATCCGCACGACATCGGCACCATCCTCGACCGCGAGGGCGTGGCTATTCGCGCCGGGCACCATTGCGCGCAGCCGGTCATGCAGCGTTTCGGCGTGCCGGCGACGGCACGCGCCTCGCTTGCCTTCTACAATAACCGTGAGGACATCGATCGACTGGTGGCCGGTGTGGAGAAGGTACGGGAGGTCTTCGCCTGATGGCTGGAGTGAGCGATCTGTACCAGGAGTTGATCCTGGAACACAGCAAGAACCCGCGCAATTATCGGCAGATAGCGGACGGCGTGTCGATGGAGGGGATGAATCCCCTGTGCGGCGATCATTTCACGGTCTACCTGCGCCTGCAGGATGACGTGATCGCCGACATCAGTTTTCAGGGGACAGGCTGTGCGATTTCCAAGTCCTCCGCTTCGGTGATGACGCAGTTACTCAAGGGCAAGACGCGCGCCGAGGCCGAAGTGTTGTTTGGCCGTTTTCATGATCTGGTGACCGGCAAGACCGCGAATGCAGACACGGAATCGCTGGGCAAGATGGCTGCTTTTGCCGGTGTATCGGAGTTTCCGGTGCGCGTGAAATGCGCCACGCTGGCGTGGCACACCATGCGGGCGATGCTCGAAGGCAAACAGGAACCGGTTTCGACCGAGTAAGCAGGCAGACGAGGTTGGTGTGAACGAAGACGCCTGGGCTGTCGTCAAACGCGATATTGAAGTGATCACGGTGCCCTATGGCACGCCAATGAATCTGCCGTCGGGAACCCAGGTGCGCGTTATGCAGTCGGGCGGCGGCAACCACACCGTGATCACGGATATGGGCGGGATGTGCCGGGTGAACGCCGAGGATGCCGACGCGATTGGCAAGGCCGAAGCGGCGGCTGCGGTTCCCGCGGCCGACCAGAGTGCTCCCTACGACGAAGCGCGGGTTTGGGAGCAGTTGCGCACCGTTTTTGACCCGGAAATCCCGATCAGTATCGTGGATCTCGGCCTCGTATACGAAATTCGCTCCGAAGCGCGCAGCGAAGGCGGCCAACTGGTGCAGATCAAGATGTCCATGACTGCCCCGGGTTGCGGCATGGGAGACGTGCTGAAGCGCGACGTGGAGCGGCAGGTTGCGCGCGTGCCCGGTGTTGGCGAGGTATGCGTGGAGGTCGTCTTTGAGCCGCAGTGGAGCCTGAAGATGATGTCGGAAGCGGCTCGTCTGCAACTGGGGCTTTAGTTGCTCCGCCCCGCCTTAACTAACTTGGCATACACACCACTCGGTTTTTCCTTCGCCTTTTTTCGCTAATCCCACGCTCCTTATTCTTAGCTACAAAGCCTTGCTGGTGTGATTGTTCTCACTCCGGCCAGTGTGACCTGTCACCGCCCGTCTGGGCGGAGTGCGGGAGCATGGTCGGCGGCGTTGGTTTTCGGGCCGGCCGGCTCAAATGCTACGTCTTGCGGAGTGAGATTCGGGAGCCGGAACGGGCGGGGATTATTTGTTCCGAGGCTGCTGCTGATTTACCATACGGTGAAGCACCGAAGCGAATTGCTGCACAGGGGATAGCGTGCGTCTTCCGGGTCAGTTGTTACCG
>CAINCZ010000110.1 GCA_903847195.1 uncultured Acidobacteriota bacterium
CGGAACTTGATCTTCGGGTTGTGCTTGCTCAGCACCTTCGTGATCGCCGCCGTCAACGTCGTCTTGCCGTGATCGATGTGACCAATCGTGCCCACGTTCACATGCGGCTTTGTCCGATCAAACTTCTCTTTCGCCATGATTTTCCTCTTCTACGAAGTGAATCCAGTTCTTGAAAACAAAATTAGCGGTTCACCGTCCGGCCCTGGACCTTGGCAATAATCTCCTCGGCCACCGAGCGGGGCGTTTCCTCGTACTTCGAAAAATGCATCGAGAAGGTCGCCCGTCCCTGCGTGCTCGAACGCATCTGCGTTGCGTATCCGAACATCTCGCTGAGCGGCACCGTTGCCTTGATGACTTGCGATCCGGCGCGATGCTCCATGCCGGAGATGTGTCCGCGGCGCGAGCTCAGGTCGCCGATGATGGCACCGGCGAAATCGTCGGGTACGACCACTTCGACCGCCATGACCGGTTCCAGCAGAACGGGGCTGGCTTTGCGGGCCGCTTCCTTGAAGGCCATCGAGCCGGCGATCTTGAACGCCATTTCGCTCGAATCGACTTCGTGGTAGCTGCCGTCGTAGAGCGTGGCCTTCAAATCGACCATCTCGTAGCCGGCCAGGATGCCGCCTTCCATGGCTTCCTTAATGCCTGCTTCGACGGGCTTGATGTACTCCTTGGGAACGGATCCGCCCACGGTGTCGTTCTCAAACTCGAAGCCGCCGCCGGCCGGCATCGGCTCGAGGCGGATGCGCACATGACCGTACTGCCCGCGGCCACCGGACTGGCGGATGAACTTGCCTTCGGCCTGAACCGCCTTGCGAATCGTCTCGCGATAGGCGACCTGCGGCTTGCCGACGTTGGCCTGCACGTTGAACTCGCGCATCATGCGGTCGACGATGATCTCCAGATGGAGCTCGCCCATGCCGCTGATGATGGTCTGGCCCGTTTCCGTGTCGGTGTGCACGCGGAAGGTGGGATCTTCCTGCGCCAGCTTCTGCAGCGCCAATCCCATCTTTTCCTGATCGCTCTTGGTCTTCGGCTCGACGGCGACGGCGATCACGGGAGCCGGGAAGTCGATCGACTCAAGCAGGATCGGCTTGTTCTTGTCGCAAATCGTATCGCCGGTGGTGACGTTGCGCAGACCGACGACGGCGCAGATGTCGCCGGCGGAAATATCGTTAATCTCTTCGCGCTTGTTGGCGTGCATCATGAGCAGGCGGCCGATGCGCTCGATGCGCGCCTTGCCCGAGATGTAAACGCTGTCGCCGGTCTTGAGCTGTCCGGAGTAAACGCGGATGAAAGCCAGTTGGCCGACGAACGGGTCGGTCATGATCTTGAAGACGAGCGCGGAAAACGGTTCGTCGTCGGCAGCGCGGCGAAATACTTCCGCGCCCTTGCTGTCTTCAGGATTCGTGCCCTTGACCGGGGGAATATCGAGCGGCGAAGGCAGGTAGTTGACCACCGCATCCAGCAGCGGCTGCACACCCTTGTTCTTGAAGGCAGAGCCGCATAGCACCGGGAACAGCTTCAGCGCGATCACACTCTTACGCAGCGACCGACGCAGCTCTTCGGGCGTGATGGTTTCGCCTTCCATGTACTTGTGCAGCAGATCGTCGTCGTTTTCGACGATGGTCTCGACCATCTGGTTGCGGAAGGCCTTGGCCTTCTTCAGCAGATTCTCGGGAATCTCCTGCGTTTCGTAGCCGGCGCCCAGCGTCTCGTCAACCCAGACGAAGGCTTGCATCTCGAACAGATCGATGGAGCCCTGGAACTTGCTCTCGGCGCCGATCGGCAGCTGAATGGCGACCGGGCGGGCATTGAGGCGCTTGCGGATGGTATCGACGGCGTGCTCGAAATCGGCACCCATCTTGTCCATCTTATTAATGAAGCAAATACGCGGCACGCCGTACTTATCGGCCTGGCGCCACACGGTCTCCGACTGCGGCTCCACTCCGTGAACGGCATCAAAGACCGCCACTGCGCCGTCCAGCACGCGCAGCGAGCGTTCGACCTCGGCCGTGAAGTCAACGTGGCCGGGGGTGTCGATGATGTTGATGCGTTCGTTGCCCCAGGTGCAGGTGGTAGCGGCGCTGGTAATGGTGATGCCGCGCTCCTGCTCCTGCTCCATCCAGTCCATCGTGGCCGTGCCTTCGTGGACCTCGCCGATGCGGTGCGTTCTGCCGGTATAGAACAGAACCCTCTCCGTCACCGTGGTCTTGCCGGCGTCGATATGGGCCATGATGCCGATGTTTCGGCAACGCTCTAATGGAACCTGTCTAGCCAATTCTCTAAATCCTTACTGACCTGGGCCGGTTCAGGGTCAAACGCCCTGGTGAAAACTTGTCTCGCCCTTGCGGGCACTTCAGCCGGCGGCACGAAGCCGCCCGGCGACTACCACCGATAGTGAGCGAACGCCTTGTTGGCCTCGGCCATGCGGTGGACGTCTTCCTTCTTCTTCATGGCTGCACCGCGGGCGTTGGCCGCGTCGAGCAACTCATTGGTAAGCTTGTCGACCATGCCCTTTTCGCCGCGTGCGCGGCTGTATTGCAGGAGCCAGCGGATGGAGAGCGAGGTGCGGCGATCGGGGTTAACCTCGATCGGAACCTGGTAGTTCGCGCCGCCGACGCGCCGGGTCTTGACTTCCAGCACGGGCTTGACGTTCTCTACCGCTTTCTTGAACAGCTTGAGCGCCTCGTCGCCACCGCGCTCGCCGAGCGCCTTCATGGCCGAGTAGAAAATCTTCTGCGCCGTGCTCTTCTTGCCGTCCCACATCATCGAATTCACGAACTTCGTGACCAGGGTGGAGCCGTAGATCGGATCGGCCGCCACTTCCCGCTTCGCGATATAACCTTTTCTCGGCATTTCTTAATCTCTCTTTCGCTCTCGAGCCCCGGCTCTCGCCTCGGCTGCACCCTTCACCGTTGACCGATCGGCCCGCGATTACTGAGCTGTTCAGACTCTTCGCTTCGTTCGCAGATCCCTTGCTCGCCTCGCTCACGCTCGGCGTCGCCCAGGGCGCGGGTTACTTAGGCCGCTTGGCCCCGTACTTGGACCGGCTCTGCTTGCGGTTGGCCACGCCGACGGAGTCGAGCGTACCGCGGATGACGTGGTAACGCACGCCGGGCAGATCCTTCACACGGCCACCACGGATGAGCACAATGGAGTGCTCCTGGAGGTTATGTCCGACGCCGGGGATATAAGTAGTGACTTCGATCCCGTTGGTCAGGCGCACACGCGCCACCTTGCGCAAAGCCGAGTTCGGCTTTTTGGGCGTCTGGGTGTAAACGCGGGTACACACGCCACGCTTTTGCGGGCATGACTGCAGAGCCGGGCTGGCCGTCTTATACCGGGGAGCCGTGCGGCCCTTCCGCACCAATTGATGAAATGTAGGCACTCTTCGCCACTCCTTGACCCGCAACCAAAGCTGCGAGCGCAATCTTTCGGCGCGCAAGCCCGTTCAAGCGACAGGCGCGCTGTCTCATGCCATTTCGCGGTTCGCTGGCGCAGCTCACCGCGCCATACTTCCTTGCGAACACAAAACGTCCGCCGGGAAAATCGTTTGCCTTGGGCTGGACCTGACGACGGTGACGCCTAGCCTCTTGACTTACCTTCGCAATCGTTCGCGAAGGAGGAGGCGTTCCGTTTCGTCCGCCACGGCTTGCATACCCTTCCCATGGTGGGAAGGTAGCGCAGGCCCGTTTCAGCGAGGACGCCCAATACCACCGGGCGGCACATCTTTAAAAACCCGACACATTGCCGAGCCATTCCTACTCGCAGAACCGTTCAAATATAGCAACTCGGGGCGGCTGCGTCAACAGGCAGAAAGCACATTCGACCACCGCAACGAAAACCGCGCCCGGCGTGCCCACCGAGGGGCGCCACCAGAAATAGAATAGCTGCTCGCGCGCCGGACGGCAACCTTATAAGAGGGGCGAGCTTGCTGAAAAGCGCGGCAGATTCTACACTGACTTTCGATATCTTCTTTGTTTGAGATCAGCCGCGCCTGCCGGGCGCGGGGAGGGTGCATGCGGCGTTTTGCAGCTCTAGGTTTGGCGGTTCTGTTTGTATTGGCATGGTCTGGTTGCAGCAGCAACAGTTCGGGGACGGTGACGCAGATCATCATGACCCCGGCTGGGATGTCGTTGCGCTGGGGTGAAGCCCGGCAGCTGACCGCACAGCCCGAGACCGCTGCCGGCGGCCCGATTAACACGCAAGCGATCACCTATGCGTCGAGCAACAGCTCGCTGGTGACGATTTCGACGGCCGGCGTAGTATGCGCGGGCGTGTGGGACTCCAACTTTTTTGTCTGTTCGCCGCCGAGCAGTTCGGTGATTTCGACCTGCATGGCGAACAACTCGTGCTACGCGACGGTTACGGCCAGCATTGCCTCCGGCGTCAGCGGCAAGACGACCGTAGTACTGCACCCGACGGTCGCTTCCGTCGGCATCACCTCCTCGCTGGGCGCCGGGCAGTGCGTTTCGCAGGGCAGCACGGCGGTTCTGACGGCCCATGCCTACGATGGAAACGGGACGGAGATCTCCAGCCGGGTTTATAACGACAGCCTGTCGCCGACGGTCGATCCGTTCACGTGGAGCGTCGTTCCCTCGACGGTCGCCACGCAGACGACCTGCAGCAGCGGCAACACCTGCACGTTGACCGCTGCCAATCCCGGACAATCTGCGGTGACGGCATCTTTCTCAAGCGCGCCGAGCGGGGCTGGATACCAGATTGTGACCAGCCTGCCGGCTACACTGACCACCTGCCCGATCAAGTCGCTGGTGCTGCGCACGGCCAGCGGTACCGATACAAGTGCCACGATCGGCAGCGGCACGCTGGCGCTGGCCGTCGACGCGACGGACACGGCGGGACAGTCGGTCGCGGCTCCCGCGGTGCAGTTGAACAGTTCGCAGCCGGCCAGTTCGACCGTGACGATTTCCAACTTGAGCGGCACGGCCACGATGGTTGCGGCCGGAACCTCGACACTGACGGCATCGTGCACGTCGGCCTTGTGTAACTACGGCATCTATCCGGTCTTCAGCAATCCCTTCATGCTGACGGTCTCGGGAACTTCGAGCACGGCGGTTTATGCGGCCAGCACCAGCGGCCCCACGCTGATGCCGTATGACGCCACCAGCGGCACGGCGGGGACGGCAGTGACGCTGCCCTACACGCCAAATTCGATGGTGTTTGCTCCCAACGGCGCGTCGCTCTACCTGGGCAGCGCCAGCGGAATGATGCTGATCACCACCAGCAGCACGACGAGCAACGTGATCACCACTTACACGGCGCTTCCGGGCACGGTGCTGTCGGTTTCGCCCGACAGCCTTTATGCACTGGTAGCCGACCCGGGCGGCGCGACGGTATATCTGTACGCAAAGACTGACGCCAGCGCCCGCGGCCTTAGCATCAGCGGTGCGCGGGCCGCGGCGTGGTCGCCCGACTCGGCGCGCGCCTACGTGGCCACGACGAACGGAATCGTGGTGTACACGGTGCTGACGAATGCGCTCACCAGCCTGAACATCAATGCCGTGACGGCGCTCGACTTCCTCGCGCAGGGGGCGTTTGTCTACACGGCGGGTGGTGGAGCGAACCTGAACGTACTGGCCATCTGCAACAACGCAGCCGTGGCCGCCGGTTCAGCCGTAACGCCACAGCCGACGACGGTGCCCGCACTGGTGCGCAGCCTGCCGAACGCAACGCACGTGCTGGCGGCGAATTCGCCGAACATTGACGACGTTGCGGTGGTTGAGGCAGCACCGATCGGCGCGCCCACCAGCAGTTCGTGCCAGCCGGCGGTTACCAACACGCGGGTGAGCAAGAGCTTCGGCCTCGCCAGCTTCACGGCGAAGCAGATACTGGTGACGCCCGACAGCACGAAGGCCTATATCCTGGCCAGCGACAGCGGCAGCCTGCTGGCGTATAACGTGGCCACGCAGACGGCATCGACGATTTCGCTGGGGGCGGGAGCGACCGGCGCAACCACCGGCGGCGCGACGCTCGACAGCGCTTACGTGTTTGTGGGCGTGACCGGAACCAACACGATCCATAAGATCGCGGTGGCGACGGGCACGGAGGCGATCACTCCCATTTCACCCGGCTTCCAACCGGACCTGGTGGCGGTGCGGCCGAAGTAATTCGTTCACGAGAGAAAAGCAGAAAGGCCCCCGGCAGCAATTGCCGGGGGCCTTTCGCTTTGCCGAATCAGCTTTGGTTGGGCAGAGGCAAGAATCTCTTAAACCAGTCTGATCCACTGGGTAAGAAATGCTTCCCGCAACGGGCCTTTTTGCCCATTTCGGCAGCGCGCGAAGCCACGGCAAAAATCGGCGGGGCGAAGTAAGTTGCTGCTCCTCTATCACATGGGACGGCGGCACCACGGCGGCGCAGCTTGGCAACTGGCGTGCACTTAGTTCTTTCGGACCCCATCAGGTCGGAGCCGCAAACTATGGCGTGCCACAGTGTACCCGCGAAACAGGTTGTGCTATGCGTCGATGACGACAGCTCGGTTCTCGCCGTCACTTCGATGGCGCTGCAAATGGACGGATGCACGGTGCTGACGGCCAGCAGCGGCGTGGCGGCACTGATCGTCTTCGGTTCGCAGGCGGTCGATGCCGTGGTGCTGGACTTCGACATGCCGGGCATGAACGGCGGCGAAGTGGCCGCGGCGATGCAGGAGATGAACCCGCGCGTGCCCAAGCTGCTGTTTACGGGGCGCGACGATCTGCCGGATGAGGTGCTGCGGGCGGTGGAGGATGTATGCGCCAAGCCTAGCGGCATGGCCGTGTTGCGCTTGCACGTGCGGGCCCTGCTCAACCGCAAAGATTGTTCGCAGTGGATGGCGGGCTGAGGCCGCCGCATCAGGCGGGCCGCGCGCTCAGCTCCTTGGCGATGCTATCCAGCACACCGTTGATGAAGGTGACGGACTCGGGCGAGGAGAACTTACGCGCGATCTCAAGCGCTTCGTTGATGACCACGGCCGCCGGAGTCTGCGGGTAAACCAGGAATTCGGCGACGGCGGCGCGCATGACGTTGCGGTCGACGGCCGCCATGCGTTCCACGCGCCAGTGCTCGGCATGGCGCTCGATCAGCTGATCGATGTCGGTGCCGCGCGCGACGGCGGCCTTAAACAGGTCGTCGGCAAAGCCGCGGACCTCGTCTTCGACCGTCTGGCCGCGCTCGCTCCAGAAGGTGCTGCGGACGTGGTCGGCTTCTTGGCGTCCCATGTCGGCTTGAAATAGCATCTGCAGCGCGAGCTCGCGCGATTTGCGGCGGGTACCCATCAGCGTCCTGTCTTCCCGGCGACAACCGCCTGCTTGAGGTTGGCCATCTCGATGGCGGCCATGGCCGCTTCAAATCCCTTGTTGCCGGCTTTCAGGCCGGCGCGGTCAATTGCCTGCTCGAGGTTCTCGCAGGTGAGTACGCCGTATGCGTGGGGCACGCCGGTATCCTGCGCGGACTGGCCGATGCCGCGCGTGGCCTCGGTGGCGATCTGTTCGTAATGAATGGTCTCGCCGCGGATGAGGCAGCCGAGGCAGATGACGGCATCCACCGTGCCGGTTTCGGCCAGCGTGCGCGCGGCCGAAGGAATCTCGAAGGCGCCGGGAACACGCACCAGCGTAATGTCTTTGTCGGCGGCGCCTGCGCGGCGCAGGGCATCGAGTGCGCCTTCGGTGAGTCGCTCGGTGATGAACGTATTGAAGCGGCTGATGACGAGTCCGAAGCGCAGTCCGCGGGCGTCCATGCCGCCCTCGATGGTCTTAACCCGCTGCGGCTTCGCTTCCGGCAGGTACGAGAAGAGCGCCACGCGCAGGTTGGGGGCGGCTTCGATGACGAACAGGCGCGCGCCGAAGGGACGGTCGGCGATAGGCTCGACAACTTTGAGGCCGCACTTTTGCGCCAGTTCGCAGGCCGTGTCGGCATCGGCGACTTCGCAGATGAGGTCTGCCGCAGGATAGTCGGGGCCAAAGCCGATCTCGACGCCCGCCGCCGGGGCCATGAATTGCGCGCCACGATTGCGGTTGCCCGCCCAGTTGGCGCCGCGCTCCAGGCCAAGCGCTTCCAGACAGCTCTCCAGTTGCCGATATTGCTCGTCGTCGGCCGCTACCCGCAGGAAATAAATCGACTTGATCAAGGGACTCACTCGTAAAGAAAATTCGCTCACGCAGGTAACAGTTTCTCATGCGGGGGGAGGTTGGTGCCAGCGGGCAGGCGCGAATACTGGCCAACGGTCCAGCGGGTAATTGAGGGACTTGGCTGATCCCACCCACGCGCCGAAAGGCACGACGCGAGGGTGGGGCTCCCGGCACCTCGGACAGAGCACCCGCGCACGCACGCTCTCTCTTAGATAGTCTGAGTGGCAGACTCAATGGTCACAGCCATGGTGGCACGCAGCCATTTGAATTTCGCCTTCAGAACATCGAAATCCGGGCCAGCAGTCAGGAATACGGCCCGCCCCTTGATAAGGAAACCTGTGCCCGGTCCATGCAGGCCTTTGAGCTTGCTGCTCCCCAAGGTTATTAAGACTTGCGGGTTGAAGGCGATGTTCGCCTCCGTGCGGTGCATGTAACCGGCAGGAATCAACAGCCGCCCATCTTCGGTGGCTTGCAGATAACTGTTCCAGGTGTTGACCATATGCGGTCCATCCGCCCCCAAGGTTGCTATGGCAACCACCCCATCCTGCTTCATAATTTCCAGTACTGTGTCGGGAATCATGTTGATACCTCTCATGGTTCAGGTTGTTGCGGCCGCTCGCCAGATTATTTCCCAAGAAATTTCGCAGGGCGTTTTTCCAGGAAGGCGCGGGTGCCTTCTTTCATGTCTTCGGTAGTGCAGCAGAGGCCGAACAGAGCGGCCTCGACATACAGGCCCTCGGCCAGCGGCATCTCCATGCCGCGCTGCACGGCTTCCATCACATAACGGACGGCCAGCGGTGCGTTGGCGGCGATCTTCGCCGCGATAGCTTCACCGCGCGGCAGCAGTTCGGCGAGCGGCACGACTTCGTTGAGCAGGCCGATGCGGTGGGCTTCGGCGGCGGTGATCATGTCGCCGGTGAGCAGTTGCTGCAGGGCCAGTCCGGTGCCGACGAGGCGCGGCAGGCGCTGCGTGCCGCCGTAGCCGGGGATGAGTCCGAGCTTGACCTCGGGCTGTCCGAAGCGGGCGTTATCGCTGGCGATGCGCAGGGTGCAGGCCATGGCGAGTTCGCAGACACCGCCGAGCGCATAGCCGTTGATACAGGCGATGACGGGCTTGCCGAGCGATTCGACGAGGTTGATGACGGCCTGACCGCGATGCGTGTAATCCTTGCCGCCGACGGCATCATGGGTGGCCAGTTCGTTGATGTCAGCTCCGGCGACGAAGGCCTTTTCGCCCGCTCCAGTCAGGATCAGCACCCGCACGTCGGGATCGTCCTTGGCGGCGGTGAGGGCGACGCGGAGTTCCTCGACGGTGGCGGCATTGAGGGCGTTGAGCACCTGCGGGCGGTTGATGGTGATGCGGACGACGGCTCCCTGCTGGTCGTACAGCAGGTGATCGAAGCGGGCGGGCACGATGGCAGCGACCATTTCGTTTCTATCCTTCGACGGCAGTGTTCTTTCCCACCTCTGCCAACGGCAGGCAGAAATGGGGCACCGGAGCCATTCGGTTCTCGACCCCTCGCGTGGCGTCATTGTATAGCGGCCCGCCGCGCTGCGGCGTGCAGCAATAGAGGCGCTACGCGACGGACCTGATTGGCTCGCCTGACTCGCGCGGAGTGGCAGCCTCGCGCGCCGGGAGTCCGCGCAATGGTTCGTCCTGCGGCACGGGTTGCTGCGGGTTGCTCCAGTCGTAAAATCCCCGGCCGCTCTTGCGGCCCATCCATCCGGCGAGCACGAGGCGCTTGAGCAGCGGCGGCGCGGCGAAGCGCGCCTCTTTGAATTCGTCGAACAGCACCTGGCTGATGTAGTAAGTGGTGTCGATGCCGATGAAGTCGAGCAGGGCGAGCGGTCCGAGGGGATGGCCGCAGCCGAGTTTCATGGCGAGGTCGATGTCGGCGATGGAGCCGACACCCTCCTCGAAGGCGCGAACGGCGTCGAGCAGGTAGGGCACGAGCAGGCGGTTGACGATGAATCCGGGCAGGTCGCGGGTTTCAACGGCGGTCTTGCCGAGCTTGCGAACGAAGGCGAGAGCCGTGCTGTGGGTCTCGGGCGATGTGGCGACGGTGCGCACGACTTCGACCAGCGCCATCAGCGGCACGGGGTTGAAGAAATGGAGACCGAGGAAGCGGTCGGGGCGTCCGGTGGAGGCCATCATCTCGGTAATGCAGACGGAGGAGGTGTTGGAGGCGAAGATGGCCTCGGGCTTCGCGATGCCGCTCAGAGACTGGTACATCCGCTTCTTTTCGTCGGAGTTTTCGATGACGGCTTCGATGATCAGGTCGCACTCGGCAAGGTCTTCGCGACGGGTGGTACCGCAGATGCGCGCGCGGATGGCGTCGGGCGAGTCAGGCAGACTGCCCTTTTCGGCCAGTTTGGCGAGCGACTTCTCGATCGCGGCAAAGCCGCGGTTAAGGAAGCGCGGCTCGAGTTCGAGAACGATGACGTCGTAACCGGCGGTGGCGGCCGTTTGCGCGATGCCGGCTCCCATCAGGCCGCAGCCTAGTACGCCTACTTTGCGAATCATCCCAAGCACCTCCAGACGAACGTTGGTTGGATGCAGCAGACGCCGGGTGGAACCATCCGATGGCGCGAGGTCAGCCGACCTTCTCGACAAATTCGGGGAAATGGGGGGCGGAAAAAGGATGAAGACAGCCCTTGCAGTACCACTGATGAGGATCGAGGGGAGGACAATATCCGCCGAGCGCGACGTCGCCACGCTTGGACTGCTCAATTATCGCAGACGTGGGGAGGCCATATGCGATGGGGACCACCTGGTCATCGTAACGGCAGACTGGACAAACTGGGGCGCGCGGGCGTCGGTGGGTGCCGGTCGATGGCATCTCTCCTCCTGATAAATATAAAGACGCGAGTCAGGGTTACTTTGGCTGTAAGAAACTGCAATTTCGTTTGAAGATAACATCCACTTCGGGAGAGAAAATAAAGGCCGCCGGGTCAGAGGATCGAGAGCCTGCCGTTACCAGGCGGGAACCGTGCTCAAGGCAAGGCTTGACATTTCGCCTTTTGTTCGCCGATACTGCGCCGGAGAGGTGCAACGTGGCTCTGACACGCCGCCAACGGCAGGTCTATGACTTTATTGCCGGTTTTGTGCGCACGAACGGCTATTCGCCTTCCTTTGAGGAGATTGGCGAAGGGCTGGGGCTCCGCTCGCTGGCCACCGTGCACAAACATATCTCCAACCTGGAGAGCAAAGGGTTTATCCGCCGGGACTTCAACCGCAGCCGCTCGATCGACGTGCTGCCGCTGCGGCAGAAGCCAAAGGCCGAACCGGCCGGGGCGCTGCCGAACTGGTCGTGGCCGCTGGTGGGACGGATTGCGGCCGGACGGCCGGTAGCGGCCATCGAGTCGCGGCAGACGATCTCTTTTTGCGACTTCTCGGGCGCCAAAGACGTATTCGTACTGGAGGTCAGCGGCGACTCGATGCAGGATGAGCACATCCTGAACGGCGATTACGTGCTGGTGGAAAAGACGGCGACGGCGCGGGACGGCGACATCGTGGTGGCGCTGTGCTCCGGCACCGAGGCGACGCTCAAGCACTTCTACCGCGAAGGCGAGCGCGTGCGGCTGCAACCGGCGAATGCGGCGATGCAGCCGATTTTATTGCCGGCCTCGCAGGTCGAGATCCAAGGCAAGGTGATCGGCGTGATGAGGAAGTACTAGGCGCTGACAGCTATAGCAAAAAAAGAAAAGCCCGGCCGAAAGCCGGGCTGACTTTTCAGGAACCGCCGCTTAGACGATGTGCTTGTCGACGGCGCGGTCGATGGTCTCGCGCGGCACAAAACCGACAATCTGCTCTTGCAGCTTGCCGCCCTTGAAGATGAGCAGCGTGGGGATGCCACGCACGCCAAAGCGGTTCGGCGTGGCGGGGTTGCGGTCCACGTCCATCTTGGCGACCTTCAGCTTGCCGTCATAGCTGGCGGCCACTTCGTCGACGATGGGCGCCAGGGCGCGGCAGGGACCACACCAAGCAGCCCAGAAATCCACCAGCACCGGCTTATCCGATTGCAGCACTTCCTGTTCGAAGTTAGCGTCAGTGACTTCCAGAATTGCGGTACTCGACATTCTTCCTCCAGCAGAAACTTGCGACTTGCTCGCGCCGCATCCGTCAAAGCGGTCAAACCCGGTGCGAAAGGAAAATTAATCCTATAACAGATTTGGATGCAGCACCCAACGGAAAGTCGCTAGAAGGTTGGAGGAAGCGGAGGTTGGGGCGGAAAACGGGAAATGAGGCCGGATGAGGAAGCGGATGGCTCCGACAGATGCGAATTGTTGCATCGGCAGGTGAGGCTCCTGGCGTCTCGGTGCGCTTTCAATTCGTCGTAGCACAGCCGCTTATCGCACAAGATTTATAAAATTTTTCGCGGTAAGCGATACTTGGTCTTTTCTCCAAACCAGATACATGCGCAACTTCAAGCTCGGCTCCGCGAGCCTGCGAAAGACGACATCAGGACAACGCAAGAGCGGGAGTTCGTGGATCAGTGCAACGCCTACATTCGCGGCGGCCATCCCGACCGCAGCCGGAGCATTGCCGGCGTAACCGGCGCAGTCCGGTTTAAATCCAGCCTGTTCGCATGCGTGCACGAACGCCTCGTGGACCGCCCAGGTTCGAAACGGCGTAGGGAGAATAAAATGCTCTTTGGCTGCCATCTGGAGGCGCAGCGTCTTGTGTTTTGCCAACGGATGATTCTTGTACAGCGCCAAGACAACAGGCAGGGGCTTAAGGGCCCGCGTCTCCTGGCTCTCATCAGGGTAGATCTCTTCGGTACAGGCAATATCAATCGCAGACGTCCGCAGTTTCTCCATCAGCACATTCACGGTAAAGTCGTCGAGCGTGATCTGAATGTCAGGATAGAGTTGCTGGAACTTGCGGATCAGTCGAGGCAGTTCCCCGCCCAGAATAGCGGTGGTTGTAAACCCGATGGTCAGGCTGCCCGTTTCGCCGCGGGCTACCCGCTGCGCTTTTTGCTTGGCGCCCTCGACGTTAGCCAGGATCGCTAACGCTTCCCGGTAAAAGGCTCTGCCAGCATCCGTCAGTGCGACTTTGCGCGTGCTCCGCTCAAACAGCTTCACTCCGAGCTCCTGCTCGATTTGCCGGATGTTCTGGCTGAGAGCTGGTTGGGCGATATGTAATTTCCTGGCAGCCGCGCTGAAACTCATCTCCCGGGCGAGCACCGCAACACAGCGAAAGTGCCTGAGCTCCATAAGCGATCCTTATAAATAGCCACCACACATTATATGAATATTATCACCAGAAAGAAGCCTATATTTAATTCGACATACATCGTTCCCAGGTCGCCGAAGAGCAACCACGGCTCGTTGCACGTGATCGGGGAAGCCGGGTGGAATGTTCTCGAGAAGAAACATCAGACTGTCTGGGCATTGCTGATCGTCAGGGGTTCACGGAACGGATTTGGCCGACATGCCGACGATTCTGCGGCATAACGTGTGCGGGCCATTTATCCAAGCGATTATAAGTTACTCAAAGAAGCGACCTGACGTTCGGCAACCAAAGACCGTCCAAAGGAGATGGGTATGGGTGAAAATACAGCAGGCAAGCCGATTATCCGGCCCGTGCCGCCAACTGGGCCCGGAGAAAAAACACTCATTCGGGACATCAGCTTTTGCGGTGTCCCTGAGAACGGCTCGAATGCGTCGATGGTGGATGTAAAGGATGGAAAGATTGTCCGAATCCGTCCGATGCATTACCTGTGGAAATACGAAGAGAAGGATCTGAACCCGTGGAAGATGAAAGTACGGGGCAGCACCTTCGAGCCGAGCCTCAAGACTCTCTTACCGCCCTATTCCCTCGCTTATAAGAAGCGCGTTTATTCCCCGGCCCGCATCCGCTACCCGATGAAGCGCGTGGACTGGAACCCCGACGGCGAGCGCAACCCGCAGAACCGCGGCAAGAGCAAGTACGTCCGCATTTCCTGGGAAGAGGCGCTGGACTTCATCACCAAGGAACTGGCGCGCATCAAGGCGAAGTACGGCCCGACCGCACTGCTGTATCAATGCGATCAGCACGGCGAAAACAAGGTTGTGCAGGCCTGCCACGGCGCCGGCCGCAAACTGCTCCGCCTGTGGGGCGGCTACACGCTGCAGATCCGCCAACCCGATAGCTGGGAAGGCTGGTGGTGGGGCAGCAAGCACTTCTGGGGCTGCGAACCGGTCGGCCAGGGTCAGCAGAGCAACCTGCTCTATGACGTGGCCAAGAACAGCGAACTGCTGCTCTTCTGGGGATGCGACCAGGAAACGACTCCGTGGGGCTGGCAGGGTCAGTTGCCGAGCCGCCTGAGCTACTGGTACTCCGAACTGGGCATCAAGCAGATTTACATCTGCCCCGACCTCAACTATGCCGCCGCCGTACACGCTGACCGCTGGATTCCGGTGCTGCCGAATACCGACGCGGCGATGTACCTAGGCGTCTGCTACCACTGGTTCAAGAACGGCACCTATGACAAGGACTATCTCAAGACCCACGCCGTAGGCGTCGAGGCCTTTGAAGCCTACGTCATGGGCGATGAAGACGGCATCAAGAAGACGCCGGAATGGGCTGCCACCAAGTGCGGCGTTTCCGCCCGCGTCATTCGCGCCCTGGCCGAGGAATGGGCCACCAAGCGCACCAGCGTCGTCATCGGCAATGGTGGTCCCGGCATCCGCGGACCGTACGCGACCGAGCCTGCCCGTCTGCAGAACATCTGCCTGGCGATGCAGGGCCTCGGCAAGCCCGGCCGGAACCAGGTGAAGATGATCGAGTGGGGTCTGTTCGACTTCCCTGATCAGTTCGCCCAGCCCAAGCCGCTGGTCAACCCGAATATGCGGTTCGCATACACGGGCGGACACCCGTCGGACGAGAACGACACCTCGTTGCCCAAGACGTTTGTTCCGAAGGCCATTCTGGAAGGCAAGTGCGACTGGTGGGGCTGCAAGTCCGAGACCGCGCCCCGCGAGGATCAGTTCATTCACCGCTTCTATCCCGAGGAAGGCAAGTCCAAGATCCACGCGGTCTGGACCGATTCGCCCTCCTGGATCACTTGCTGGAACGGCGGCAACGACTACGTCCAGGCCATGCAGCATCCCGATATCGAGTTCATGTGGGCACAGCACCCGTGGCTCGAGAACGACTGCATGCTCGCCGACATCATCCTCCCGGTCAATACCAAGCTCGAAGAGGATGATATCGCCGCCGACGTCTTCAGCGGCCAGTACAACCTGCTCTATCCCGAACACAAGTGCATCGAGCCGTTGGCCGAGTCCTACAGCGATTACGAAATCGTCTGCATGCTGGCCAAGCGCCTCGGGCTTTATGAGGAATACACAGACGGCCAGAGCATTCCCGAGAAGATCAAGTACGGCTGGGAGGCCTCCCGCTGTGCCGATCTCGTCAGCTGGGAAGATCTGAACGAGAAGGGCTATTACGTCATCCCGACCGCCGACAATTGGGAAGACGTTCCCGCCGGTTTCTATAACTTCTATAACGAACCGGAGAAGTACCCGCTCACCACGCCGACCGGCAAACTGGAGTTCGAGTCGACCGGCCTGAAGGAGCATTTCCCCGACGATCTGGAGCGTCCGCCGGTTCCCAAGTGGGTTGCCCGCGGCATCAGCCACGAGGAGACGCTGGAAACCGAGCGCGGCAAGAAATACACCATGCTCGTTTGTTCGAACCACCCGCGGTGGAGCGTCCACTCACAGCACGAGGACATCACCTGGTTGCGCGAGATCCCGACCTGCAAGGTCACCGGTCCCGACGGCTACCAGTATCATCCGTGCTGGCTCAACCCGGTTGACGCGGAGAAGCGTGGTATCCAGCACGGCGACATCGTTTCGATGTACAACGAACGCGGCACGGTCCTGGCCGGCGCGTACGTCACCGAGCGCATCATGCCCGGCGTAGCCTATATCGATCACGGCGCCAAGTGGGACCCGATCGAAACCGGAGTTATTGACCGGGGCGGCGCCATCAACACCATCGTCCCCAGCAACACGACATCGAAGAACGCCGTCGGCCACGCCGTCAGCGGCTTCCTGGTCGAGGTCGAAAAGACCAATCTGGACGAGCTGAAACATAAGTATCCCAAAGCCTTTAGGCGTCCGTTCCATCCTTTGGCGGGGCCTGGTATTGAGGGGTACTTGGCAGGAGGTAAAGAGTAATGGGCAAGGTAATGATTCTCGACCTCGCTATGTGCAACGGCTGCTACAACTGCCAGGTTGTCTGTAAAGACGAACACGTGGGCAACGACTGGCTGCCAATTGCCAAGTCGCAGCCTGACACCGGGCAGTTCTGGAATAAACTGTACGACGACGTGCGCGGCTCGGTGCCCAAGGTGAAGATCACCTACCGGCACAGCATGTGCCAGATGTGCGAAGAAGCGCCCTGCATCGAAGCCTGCACGTCGACGGCGGTCTATCGCCGGACGGACGGCATCGTCATCATCGATCCGCAGAAGTGCCGCGGGAACCAGATGTGCATGCAGGCCTGCCCGTACGAGAACGTCATCTACTTCAACGATTCGCTGAATATCGCGCAGAAGTGTACGTTCTGCGCGCATCTGATCGACTCGGGCTGGAAGGACACGCGTTGCGCTGACGCCTGCCCGACCGGCGGCATGATCTTCGGCGAAGAAGAAGACTTGAAGGACCTGATCGCCAAGGCCGAGCCCCTGCGCCCGGACCTGCCGACCAAGCCCCGCGTCTACTATCTCAACGTACCCAAGAAGTTCATCGCCGGCGCACTCTTCGACGAAGAAATCGACGCGTGCACCGAGGGTGCAACCATCACCGCCACCCACACCGAGAACGGCGAGAAGGTTGTGGCCAAGAGCGACAGCTATGGCGACTTCTGGCTGAACGGGCTGAAGAATGCGAAGTACACCCTGCTGATCGAAAAGGCCGGGTATATGCCGCAGAAGTTCGGCCCGGTGGATGTTACCGAGAAGGATGTAAACATCGGCGACGTCAAGATGTGGAAGGCCGCTACGGCAGCGAAGTAAGGTAGTGGGTAGTCAGGAAGACTGGAAGCCCCGGCGCGAGCCGGGGCTTTTTTGTGCTTTGGGGAATTGTCAGTGGGCAATATGGTTATGCCTGATACTGCGCGTGTTCTCCTGCGGCTCGCTTGAGCAGGACCATGGATTCGACGGCCATCAGCGGCGCTGCGATCAGGGTTCTTCCGAGCAGCGGCTTAATTCTCTGCTTCGCCCGGTACCATGCGGTATTCCAATCTTTCATGGGGTAAGGTCCCCGATCGGAGAGCAGGGCCTCAGACAAGGGCAGGTCTCGCTCTTGTGCGGAGATAGTGAACTGCTCGTTCAACTCGTTCACCAGGGATTCGCGCCGCAGCGCAGAGATTCCTTCGATGCCCCGGACCGCCACGTCGAACGTGAGCAGGAACATGCCGCCGGGCTTCAAACTGCGCCAGATCTCCCGAACGGTCTGCTCAAACGCGTCGATGTGTTCCAGCACGCTGATGCAATAAACGGCATCGAGTTCGGCGTCGGCAAACGGCAGAGGTCCCTCTTGAATCGCCCTAAAACTCACCGTTCCGTTGTGCCGGATGACCGTACTGGCACGCGGGAGGTCCACACCGCATATCGGATCGATGTCGGCACAGACAACATCAGCTCCCAGGTCGGCTATGGAAAACGGCATGAAGGTAACGCCGCTGCCGATATCGGCGACCTTGGGGGTTCCCGATGATGCCTGTATGAAATCCTTCAGATGATAGTATGCATACGGATACTCCCAAACCCAGCTCCAGCTATATAAGGGCTTGGCCGGCCAGGTATAACCCTCCGACCGGAAGCGATGACTTTGACGGCTGAATTCTTCCTGCCGCCCCTCCAAAACATGGAAGAGTTCTTTCCAATCCGGGGAGCCGAGATCGGAAAGAGAGGCCAGGCCTGAGTAATCAAAAACTGACATATGCGTTCTCCAGCAAGGGTAGCGTTCAAGATAGCATAGATACTTGCCGGGTTCCCTTCTCGGGAGGCCCTCGCAAAAAGCGAAACGGGCACCAGCCAGCCTACCCCAGTTTCACCACCTCGCAGGCAAACAGCCGCTGCGGATGGCTGCCCGAAATCGGGTTCCAATAGCTGTCGTTCGTCAGCCGGTTGCTGCTGGCCAGACCGTCGGTGGGATTGCCCCAGCCGAAGTCCATCATGGCCAGTCCGGGGCGGAGGTCGGATTTCAGCCTCACCTTGATCTCGACGTGGCCCTGCGGTGATGACAACTCGACGCGGTCGCCCTCGGCAATCTGGCGCGCGTCGGCGTCGACGGGTGAGAGCCAGAGCAGCGGCTCGGGATATGCCTTGGCCTGCGCCTTCAGGTTGCGGAACTTGGTGTGAACGTAGCTGGCCGTGCGGCGATTGGTGCAAAGCAGCGGATAAGCCGTGACGGCACGCGCGGTTTCAAGGTTGACGCCCGCGCCTTCGGTGAACAGCGGCAGAGGCGGCTGATTGGCCTTGGCGAACATCTGCGAGACGAATTCGAGCTTGCCGCTGGGCGTCTGGAATCCGGTCTTCTTGTACTTTTCAAATTCCGGTTGCGGCGTGCAGAAGACAATGGATTCGCGTTCCAGTTGTTCGAGGGTGACGCCGCAGGGCTTGAGCATGTGCTCCACCCAGGTGCGCGAGTCGCGGAAGGGATAGCTGTCGCCGAGTCCCATGCGGCGCGCCAGTTCGCACTCCATCCAGGCAACATCGCGCGCCTCGCCCGGCGGGTCGGCAACGGGACGGCTGAAGGCGACGAAGCCGCGGTCGAAGGAAGCGTGCGCGCGGTAGCCGTAACGCTCAAACGGGGAGGTGGAGGGCAGCACGAGGTCGGCAACTTCGGCGGTCGACGAAAGGAAGATGTCGTCCACCATCAGGAACTCGAGTTTGGCCAGCGCGCGGAGGGTGCGCTCCTGGTTGGCCTGAATGAGTACGGGATTGTGGTGATGCACGATCAGGGCGCGCGGGCGGGCCGGATCGTTGCGCAGCAGGGATTCTTTCACCACCGGAAACGGCACTTCCTTGAAGAGCGGATAGCGGTCGTACCAGAGGCGCTGCTGGGGCGGCACGGTGTGCAGCATCAACTGTTTGGCAAAGGGCAGCAGGGCGGAGCCGCCGGGCACGTCGAGGTTGGCGGTCAGCCCGAGCAGGATGGCGATGGTGCGGGCGGCGTCGACGACGTTGCAGTACATGTCGAGGCCGTTGCCGTCGCAGACCGCGGCGGGGCGCGTGCCGGCGAATTCACGGGCGAAGGCGACGATCTTATCCTGGGGGACCCCCGTGATGGCCTCGGCCCAGACGGGCGTGAAGGTCTGCACGTGCTGCTTGAGTTCCTCAAAGCCCGAGGTATAGGCGGCGACGAAGGGCTCGTTATAGAGCTTTTCGTTGATGACGACGTTGATGAGGGCGAGGCCAAAGGCGACATCGGTGCCGGGCTTGATTTCGATCCACTCGCTGGCCTGCGCCGCGGTCTCGGAGCAGACGGGGTCAATGACGATGACGCGAACGCCGCGCACCTTGGCCCGCGCGATGATCTTGTCGAAACCTTCGTAGGCGCAGTAGGAGCCGTAGCGTTCGGTGGCGGCAGGGTTGTTGCCCCAGAAGACGATCAGGCGGGCACGGTCGAAGTCGGGTTCGGGCTTGGCTCCGGCGACGGCAAGCCAACCCATCAACCGGGGCACGTGGCAGGTGTTGCCCGCACCGGTCAGATTGGGCGAGCCGAGGGCCTGCATGAAGTGCAGGAAACCGTCGCGCGCGTCGTAGTTCACCGGCGCCCCGGAGGCGCGCATGATGGCCGCGGGGCCGTGCTGACTGCGGATCGCGGTAAGGCGTTCGGCGGCGAAGTCAAGCGCCTCGTCCCACGAGACCGGTTTGAGGCCGGCAGGGGTGCGGCGCAAGGGACGGGTCAGGCGGTCAGGCGAGGTAGCAAGTTCCCTGGCCGCAAAGGCCTTGGGGCACAGGTAGCCCCGGCTGGCGGGATGGTCGGGATCGCCCGTGATGCTCTCAATGCCGCTCGCGCTGACGCGAACGAACATGCCGCAACCGCCATGACAGATGCCACAGATCGTACGATAAACACCTGGCTGCATCGCCTGACCTCCGAAATTTATAGTGGCGCACCGAAACGAATGAACAGCCCGGACCCGGCCCGCCTGTTAGGTGGAAGTTGCGACTATCATAATCACCCCGACAACGGTAGGGCTACGGTTATCTCAAGTAATGGGCGACAGGCAAAAGTCGCTTGGCAAGCGGGCGGGGGGGCATTACATTCCTTGCAAGTCATGCAAAAGGCTCTAAGAAAATTCCTATGAACGTAAGATCATTTTTCGCCGCCATTGTCGTCGTCGTTCTACTTCTGCACAGTTCTGTTTTTGCCGCGCCGGTGGAGGCGACGCCCAACCCGCGTCCGAAGATTGCGCTGGTTCTCGAGGGCGGGTCTGCGCTGGGGTTGGCCCACATCGGCGTCATCGAATGGCTGGAGCAGCACCACGTGCCGATCCGCTATGTGGCCGGCACCAGCATGGGCGGGCTGATCGGCGGCCTCTACGCAACGGGCGAGTCGCCGAAGGAGATGCGCGAACTGGTGTCGGGCATCGACTGGACCGCGACGCTGCGCGGGGAGACCCCGTTTGTCGACCTTTCGTACCGGCGCAAAGAGGACCGGCGGGATTATCCCAACACGCTGGAGTTCGGGGTGCGTCACGGTGTGCAAATTCCGGAGGGCCTGAACTCGGGGCACTACGTGGGACTGATCTTCGACCGCGTCACCCTTCCCTACTCGACGACGCAGAACTTTTCCGAGTTGCCGATTCCCTTTGCCTGCGTCGGCACGGACCTGGCTTCGGGAAAGGAATTCGTCTTCCAGAACGGATCGCTGTCGCGGGCGCTGCGTTCGACCATGTCGCTGCCGGCGGTCTTTTCTCCAGTCAGGACCGGCGACCACATCTTTGCCGACGGCGGCCTGCTCAACAACCTGCCGGTGGACGTGGCGCGGCAGATGGGAGCCGACCTGGTGATCGCCGTACACCTGCGCACCACGCCGGTGGATGCCCGCAAGCCGATGTCGGCGTTCGGCGTGCTGGGTCGCGCGGTTTCAGTGTCGATTTCTGCCAATGAACTGCGCCACATCGAGCAAATGCACGCGGCCGACGTGCTGATTACGGTGGACGTGGCCGGCTTCGATGGCACCGATTATGAGAAGTCGGCGGCGCTGATCGCGAAAGGGCTAGAGGCAGCGACGGCAAAGGCGGCGATCCTGTCGGCGCTCAGCGTGGATGACGCCGCGTGGAATGAATACCTAGCGGCGCGCAACTCGCGGCGCAAGACCACTCCGAAGCCGGCTTTCGTAGAAGTGGCCGGGGTGAAGTCCGGCCTGGCGAGGGACATTCAGAAGCAGCTGGCGCCGTATGCGGGCAAGCCGCTGGATACGGCGGCGCTGGAAGAGCAGTTGACGCTGATCACCGGTTCGGGGCGGTATGCGCGCATCGGCTACCAGATGGTGGAGCGCGACGGCCAGATCGGATTGCGGGCCACGGCGGAGGAGAAATCGTATGGGCCGCCCTTTGTGCGACCGCTGGTGGTGGTGGACGGCTCCGACCACAAGCACATTCGCTTCACCGTCGGCGCGCGGGTAACTTTCTTTGACATAGGCGTGGTGGGTTCGGAGTGGCGCAGCGACATCACGGTGGGTTCCGAATACCGGCTCGCATCGGAGTACTACCGGCCGCTGCGACGTGGCTCGCGCTGGTTCGTGGCGCCGCAGGTGCTCGCCGAGAGCACGACGATCAATGCGTTTTTCAAGGACCAGATGATTGCCGAGTACGGCAACCAGCAGGTGGGCGGCGCCTTGGACCTCGGGTATGCGTTCAGTCGCAAGTCGGAGATCAGGCTGGGGTATTTCGCCGCCCACGAAAAGCTCTGGCCGCAGATCGGCGACCGCGAAGTGATGCCGAGCTTGAGTGGCCGCGTCGGCACGGCGCGGCTGCGGTATGCGTACACGAATCTGGATGATCCAGCAATTCCGCGCAGTGGATTTGCCCTTCAAGCGCGTGCGCAGTGGTTCGATGCCAGCCCTGGGGCCACGGCGGGTTTCCCGCTGTCGGAGCTGTCTTTGTGGGCGTTCAAGCGCATCAGCAAGCCGGCGTCTTTGCTGTTCAGCGCCAGCGGCGGCACGACGTTCGGGCACAACGAAACCGGCCTGTCGCCGTTTGCGCTGGGTGGCCCGGCTACGCTGGCCGCTTACGGCACGAATGAGTTGATGACGAACCAGTATTTCCTGTTCCGCGCGGGCTACCTACGGGAACTGGTGAAGCTGGGATTCATGGGAGACAAGTTGTACGTGCTGGGCGCGTATGAGTTGGGCAAGGCTTACGACCTGCCCGAGGCGTCGCGTTTGCCCAACAACATCGTCGGCGCGCTGATGGTGAACACGATGTTCGGTCCGGCGCAGATTGGAGCAAGCTTCGGCGACACGGGACATCACCGAATCTTTTTCTCGGTGGGAAGAATCTTCTGACATTAGACCGGCAAATCGGAAAGTAAGACACGACGGCCTGCACGGCTCAAACGCGTGCAGGCCGTCGTGTTTCAGGCAGGATGCGCTGGAAGCGTTGCCGCCGCTTAACCGGCGGGGCGGCGTGGTTCCCGGTCGCGATAGCCGTAGGGATGCTCGCAATGCCAGGCCCAGGCGCTGGCCACAATGCTCTCGATGTCGCAGTAACGCGGCTGCCAGCCCAGTTCAGTTCGAATCTTGTCGCAACTGGCGACGAGGATCGCCGGATCGCCCGGACGGCGCGCAACGCGCGTGGCGGGGATTTCGCATCCGGTAACGCGGCGCGCGACTTCCGCCAGTTCCAGGACGCTGGTGCCGCAGCCGGAGCCGAGGTTATAGATCATAGGCTCGTCGGGCTTCTGATTTACCAGCCGGTCGAGGGCGAGCAGGTGGGCCGCGGCAAGGTCGCTGACGTGGACATAATCGCGCACGCAGGAGCCGTCGGGCGTGTCGTAGTCGGTGCCGTAGATGGCGAGTCCGCTGCGGCGCTGCATGGCGACCTGCAGCACCAGCGGGATCAGGTGCGTTTCCGGCTGATGGTCTTCCCCGAGGAACTGCGTGGCGCCGGCGGCGTTGAAGTAGCGCAGGCTGGCGTAGCGCACGCCGTGGATGCGGTGGAACCAGCGCAGCATGCGCTCCACCAGCAGTTTGGATTCTCCGTAGGCGTTGGTGGGCTCGAGCGCAGCGTCCTCGCGAATCGGGGTGGAGAGCGGCTCTCCATACAGAGCGGCCGTCGAGGAAAACACGAGCGACTGCACCTGGTGAGCGGCCATGGCCTCCAGCAAGGTCAGCGCGTGGGCTGAGTTGTTGCGGAAATAGCGTCCGGGCGCCTGCATGGACTCGCCGGCCTCAATGAAGGCGGCGAAGTGCAGGACGGCGTCGATGGCGTGTTCGCGGAAGACACGGTCGAGCGCCCGCCGTTCATTGATATCGGCCACCACGAGCTGGGCCTGGGGATGAACCGCGTCGCGGTGCCCTTTACTCAAATTGTCATAGACCACGACGTCGTGGCCGGCATCGATCAGCTGCGCGGTCACGACGCTGCCGATGTAGCCCGCTCCGCCTGTTACCAGTACTTTCACAAAACCTTCGATCTCACCCGCTACGGGTTCGAGGAGTGGCCGCAAAGGCGGCACCCCAAGAACCGGCCCGGATGGATTTAATTCACCAAGCTAAGAACCTTCTTTGCGCGCTTCTCGGGGCCCGGCAAACCGAGGAGAAACATATTGAAGCTGAGACCCGCTTCATCCTTGGCCGAGAGCACGGCTGGTCCGGTCAGGGGCCAGGCAATGCCAAGATCCGGATCGTCCCAAAGCAGCGTGCGTTCCTGCGACGGAGTCCAGTAGTTGGTGACCTTGTAGAGGACCACAGCCTCCTCCGAGGTCACACAGAAGCCGTGCGCCAGGCCGGGCGGGATCCACAGGGCCTGCCCGCGCTCGGCATCCAGTTCTACGCCGAAGTGACGCCCGAAGGTGGGCGAGTCGGTGCGAATGTCGAGGGCCACATCGTAGATGGAGCCATGCAGCACGCGGACCAGCTTGCCTTGCGGATGGCGCGCCTGGTAGTGCAACCCGCGCACGACGTTGCGCACGGAGCGCGAGACATTGTCCTGCACGAAGCGCTGGTTGACGCCCACGCAGGCCAGTTCCCGTCGGTTGTAGCTCTCCAGGAAACAGCCGCGACGATCACGGAATATATCCGACTGCAGAACCATGACTCCGGAGATGTAACTGCGTGTCACCTGCATCATGCTGTCTCTTCCAATGGCTGCTCGCATTCCTGCAGCAGGTGGTGGAGGTAGCTGCCGTATTCACTCTTGCCGTAGCGCGCCGCGAGCACCTCGAGTGCGCCGGAATCGATCATGCCCACGCGGAACGCGACCTCTTCCGGACAGGCGACCTTGAGTCCCTGGCGCTTCTCGATGGTCTCGATAAACATGGAGGCCTGGAGCAGCGAGGAGTGGGTGCCGGTATCGAGCCATGCGCTGCCGCGACCGAGGCGTTCGACCCTCAGTTCGCCGGAGCGCAGGTAGGCGAGGTTAACGTCGGTGATTTCGAGTTCGCCGCGGCCCGACGGCCGCAGATTGCGGGCGATCTGGGAGACTCGCTGGTCGTAGAAATACAGTCCCGTGACCGCCAGCTTGGAACGCGGCACCTTCGGCTTTTCCTCGATGCTGAGTGCACGGCCGGAGCGGTCGACCTCAACCACCCCGTAACGCTCGGGATCTTCCACGTGATAGGCGAAGACCGTGGCGCCGCTGGTGCGCTGCGCGGCCTGCTGCACGGTGGCACTGAGGTTAGAGCCGTAAAAGAGGTTGTCGCCCAGGATCAACGCACACGGCGATCCGTGCAGGAAGCTCTCACCGATCAGGAAAGCTTCGGCAATGCCGTTGGGCGAGGCCTGCGTGGCGTATGCAATGTTGAGACCCCACTGGCTGCCGTCGCCCAGCAGATACTCGAAGCGGCTGCTGTCGCGCGGCGTCGTGATGATCAGGATGTCGCTGATGCCGGCCAGCATGAGCGTGGTCAGCGGGTAGTAGATCATCGGCTTGTCATAGATGGGCAACAACGACTTGGAGATGACGCGAGTGACAGGGTGCAGCCGGGTTCCACTGCCGCCGGCCAGAATGATGCCCTTGTAGCTGGTCTTGCTGGAGTTCATCGCTTGCCTTCTTCTCTCCGTTGCGGGTTCGCGCACTAGACAGCGGCGCGGTGTTCATAGTTGCAGGCGATCCAGTGCAGATATTCGCCGCTGACGATGCTGTCGAGCCATTCGGTATTGGCCAGATACCATTGCAAGGTGCGGCGCATGCCTCCGGCGAAATCGCAGGAAGGCCTCCAGTCAAGTTCGCGCTGGATCTTAGAGGAGTTGACCGCGTAACGGCGGTCATGGCCGGGGCGGTCCTTTACGAACGCGATCTGCTGGCTGTAAGAAGCGTCCGCGGGGACAAGTTCGTCCAACAGCGCGCAGATGGTCTGCACAACGTCGCGATTGGTCCGCTCGGAATTGCCGCCGATGTTGTAGGTCTGGCCCACCAGACCGCGCTGGAGGACAGCATCGATGGCCGAGCAATGATCATCCACGAAGAGCCAGTCGCGCACATTGAGGCCATCGCCATAGATCGGCAGGCTCTCACCGCGCAGGGCGCGAAGGATCACCAGGGGAATCAACTTCTCGGGGAACTGGTACGGACCGTAGTTGTTCGAGCAGTTGGTGACCAGCGTGGGCAGTCCATAGGTGTGGTGATAGGCGCGCACGAGGTGGTCGGAGGCTGCCTTGGATGCCGCGTACGGGCTGTTTGGCTGGTACGGGGTGTCCTCGGTGAAGGCCGGGTCGTCGGGTCCAAGCGAGCCGAATACCTCATCGGTTGAAACGTGGAGGAAGCGGAAGCTGTCTTTCTGTTCCCCGCGCAGTTCCGACCAGTACTGCTCGGCCGCGCGCAGCAGGCGGAAGGTACCGACGGTGTTGGTTTCCAGGAATGCCTCAGGAACGGCGATAGAGCGGTCGACGTGGCTTTCCGCTGCGAAGTGCACGATCGCCGAAGGGCGATAATCGCGTAGCAGGTTCGCTGCGAGGCTATGGTCGCAAATATCTCCCCTGACAAAGGTGTAATTCGAGCCTTCGTAACCCGCCAGGTTCTGCGGATTCGCCGCATAAGTGCATTTGTCGAGATTGATGATTTCACGGCCGCCCTGGGCCATCTGGCGCCGGATGTAGTTGGTACCGATGAATCCGCAGCCTCCGGTTACCAGGATCCGCTCCGGACTGTGGTTACTCTTCGTCATGACTTTCACGCTTTGCCTCCGCCAAACCAGAATGAAGGCAAGCCGAAAATGGGCATATGCCCCTTCAGGGGCAGCCGAGGTCCAACGGGGGGCAACGGGCGAGAATGCTGCAAAGTGTAACCGGATCAACATGGCAGGTGCGAAGCGGGGCGCGGTGATTCATAATTGAGAGAATCACAGGCAGGGGAAATGAACGAAAACGCCTCCAATCTGATTTTCGTGGTGGACGACGATCCCAACCAGCTGATGGTGCTGGACCGCTGGCTTTCGCGTGAGGGATACACAGTCCTCACCATGGAGAGCGGCGAGGCCTGCCTGGACGAGTTGAGCGAGCACCTGCCGGCAGCCATCTGCCTTGATCTGAACATGCCGGGAATGGACGGCATGGCCACGCTCGAGCAAGTCCACGAGCACAATCCGATGCTGCCGGTGATTGTGCTGACCTCCGACGATGCGGTGGACAGCGTGGTGCGCGCCATGCGATTGGGCGCGCGCGACTACCTGACGAAGCCGCTCGACCAGACCAAGCTGTTGACCACGCTGCGCAATGCGGTGGAGGTCGGGCGGCTGGCGATGCGCGTAACGCAATTGGAGCGTGAGGTCGAGGGGCGGGGATATCCGGGCATCGTGGGCTCTTCGCCGACCATGAAGAGCGTCTTCCGGCAACTCGACCGGCTTTGCGTCAGCGATGTGACGGTGCTCATCCACGGAGAAAGCGGCACTGGCAAGGAACTGGTAGCACGCGCCGTTCACCAGAGCGGGAGCCGCTCGCGCGGTCCGTTCGTAGCGGTGAACCTGGCGGCCGTGCCCGAGACGCTGATGGAGTCGGAGCTGTTCGGGCACGAGAAGGGATCGTTCACCGGTGCGGTCAACCGGCGCATCGGGCGCTTCGAGGAAGCGCATCATGGCACGCTGTTCCTGGACGAAGTGGGCGAGATGTCGCCGCAGGTGCAGGTGAAGCTGCTGCGCGTTTTGCAGGAGCGCACCTTCCAGCGCGTGGGCGGCGCGGCGCGCCTGTCCTCTGATTTCCGCCTGGTAACGGCATCGCACCGCAACCTGGAAGAAGAAGTGAAACAGGGCCGCTTCCGGCAGGACCTGTTCTTCCGTCTCGCCGTTTTCGATCTGGAACTGCCCCCCTTGCGCAGGCGAAAGGAAGACATTCCGGCGCTGGCGCAGACGTTTATTCGCAGGCATGGGGGCACGCGGGTGGAGGGCGTTACCGCCGAGGCGATGCAGGTGCTAGTGAATTACGACTGGCCGGGCAACGTCCGCGAGTTGGAAAACGTGATGCAGCGAGGCCTGGTGGTGGCGAATCAGAAAGACATTCAGTTGGAAGACCTGCCCGAGCGCATGCGCGGGGCTGCGGCGGCAGAAGAGCCCGAGACGCAGGTTATCGCCCCAGTCGCGCCGGCAGAAGAGCCCGACGAGGAGCAGGACACGACGCTGGAGGATCATTCGCGGCGATTGCTGGTGCAGGCGCTGACGCGGCATGACGGCAACGCGTCGGCCGCAATGCGCGAGTTGAAGATCGGCCGCACCCGCTTTTACCGCATGCTGAAGAAGTTCGGACTGGAAGACAAGATCGGCGAGCTGCGGCAGACCAAATGAGCGCAGCTGCAAGCGAGGCAACTTAAAGATGAGTGGGCGAGCGCAAACCGGTGGCGAAGTTGCGGCTGCCAAATCGTGGCACGAGCGCGTTGACGTGGACCTGCTGCCATTGCTGCCGGAGTTGTTAGAGAACCTGCGGGCCGACACCGCGAAGCTGACGGAGTTGCTCGGCGCACAGGACTACGCTGCACTGGCCCGCCTCGGCCACAACTACAAGGGCTCGTCAGCCTACTTCGCCAGCGAAGAACTGGGGCGCGTCGCGCGGTCCCTGGAGTTGGCTGCCAAGGACCTCGACGCGACGTCGAGCGCTGCTGCCATTAACGTCTGGCAGAGGCTGGTGCAAGCGTTGCGTCTTCCGGACGAGCCGTAACGGAGCGTTCCGAACTCGCTGGTTCCTCCGCAACATTTTCATCCAGGAACAGATCGCTAATCCATTGCGAGCGCATGCGGAACCACTCACCGCGCGTGTTGTCGAGCGCGCGGCGCCGGGCGTTGACGGCGGCATCGGTCAATTGGCTGCGATTCTCTTGCAGATACGCGAGCTTTTCCGAGAGGCTCTGCGGATCGTCAAGGGGCGTGATGAAGCCGTCCTGCCCGTCGCGAACGGTATCGACCGATGCCGGAGTGCGGAGGGCGATGACGGGCAGTCCGCAAGCCATCGCATCCCAGAAGGCGCGGCCGAAGTCGGTCGTGCGGTGCGTCATGGCGAACAGGTCGAAGGTGGAGAGAGTGTTGTAGAGCGGACGGCCGGGTCCGACGGTTCCGGCCAGCCGGACGCGGTCGTTGAGTTGCCGCGCATCAATCAGCTTCTGCAAAAGTGCAGTATCGGCGCCGCGGCCGTAGAGCTCAAGCTCGACGTGAATGCCGCGGTCGCGGAGCAGGCCGACCGCTTGAATGAGCTTATCAAGGCCCTTCAGACCGGCGTGTCGGCAGGCACTGACGATGCGCAGGGGACGCCCGGCCTCAAGCTGGGCACAGCGGCGGAGCAGAGCCTCGAGGTGTATAACGTCTTCGCGGTCATGCAGCGGTTGGCGGATCGCGACGGCGTTCTTCGCCGCCAGCCGGAAGCGCTCGACGGTAGCGGGCGTGTGCAGGAACGCGAGCGAAGCGGTCGAAAGCATGGCGGCGACGCGCTTCTCGAGGCGATTGGTTTCCAGGTCACGCAGCTTGCGTTGCAGCGCGCTCTTGGCCGTGCGCACCCATTCCCAGCGCAGCATGTCCACAAAGTCTTCGGCTACGACGACGAGCGTCTTCTTGCCCAACTTCACGCCCAGGTCGTGCGCGTAACGCAGACCAACATAGGGGGCGAAGGGGTTGGAGGAGTGCACAAGGTCGGCCTGCTTGACCTCGCGGCGCAGCACGGAGCGAATGATGGGCCACTTCCACAGATCGCGGCGCGTACGGATTTCAGGAAAGCCGACCAAGGTGACGCCGCAACCTTTGGGGATCGGAATCGCACCCGGCCCCCAGGTGTCGAACTTGGTGGAAGCCGGGATTTCCGGGGCGACGACGCGAACGTCGCCTACCGATTGGGCAAGGCCGATCAGGTCCTGCGCCCAGAGCTGGTCCACCACGGACTCACCGGCGGGGTTGGTGGTGAACGGAATGTGAGTAACCAGCAGGTACTTGATCTTCTTCATCTACGGTCTCCGGCCACCGCTCAGGCAGCAATTTCGTTGTAAATTTCGAGCATGGCTTCCACGTGCGCGTTCCAGGAGTGGCGCGCGATGGCGAACCGGCGTCCGCGGCAGCCGCGCTCGCGCCAGGCCGCCGGGTTGGCATAGATGTCTTTGAAGCACTCGACCAGGCCGCTCACAATACCGCAACAGCTTTCGGCGGGGATGAGGCGGCCGACCTCGCCAGTAACGATTTCGGCAGGCCCACCGAGAGCAACGCCGACCACCGGGCGGGCACAACTCATGGCTTCCAGCAGCACCGCGCCACCGGACTCGCGCACGCTGGGCAGGCAGAGCACATGCGCGCGCTGGATTTGGCGAATGACTTCCGGTGCAGGCTGCGCGCCGACGAAGCGAACTGCGTCGCCGAGTTCGCGAGCCTGCTCTTCCCACTGGATGCGCATGGGTCCGTCGCCTACGACGGTGAGTTCGACGCGATGGGTCTGGCGCAATTGCCGCATGGCCTCGATGAGCATGGAGAGCGCCTTGGCCGGAATGAGGCGGCCGACGAAGACGACCTGCAACGGATTATCCGCAGAAGGCTCGGCGGGCCACTCGGTGGCGGCGTACTGCTCGGGATCAACCGCGATCTCCGTCATGGCGCGGGCAATGGAGCGTTCGCCAGTGGTAAGGCTCTCACGCGTGGCGCGGTTGGCAACCAGCACAACGTCGCCGCTGGTGCGGCGACCCAGCAGGGAGCGAAACGGCTTGCTGAGGTCGCGCAGCGAGTAGAGCCACGCGCTGTCGGCCTTCATCAGTTCGGGGAACTGGCGGGGCGTCTGCAATCCGCCGTTGAGCGGACCGCGCACCACCGGGATGCCCAGCGAAGAGATGCGGGAAAACGCGGACGGCGATACCGGAGTAACGTTGTGGGCAACGTCCCACTGCTGCCCGGCCTTTCTCCGCCGGCGCAACTCGCGGACGAGCGAGCAGTCATAAGCAAAATAGTCGAGCGAGGAGAGCAGGAACACCGAGTGTTCGCTGTTGGGAAACAGGGCCTTGGCGGTGCGATAGAGCGGACCGGCGAACCACTCGGTGTCAATGTAGATGACATCGGTGTTCGGCAGCGGCGCGCCGTGGCTCTCCAGCACTTCGCGGTTGCGGATGTGCGTGGCCAGAGTAACGTGCGCGCGTTCGGCCAGGCGCGAATACCACTCCCAGCCGATCTGCGAGACGCTGCCCGCGCCGGGCGCGCACTGGTAGGCACTCAGCAGGACACGCTTCATGCCCCCGCCTCTTTCTTCGGCAGCGGACGCGCCGGCGCACCGCCGACCACGGCGTGCGCGGGAACGTCATGGGTCACTACGGAGTTCGCGCCGACGACGGCGTGATCACCGATGGTCACACCCGGCAGGATGGCCGACCCGCGGCCGATCCAAACGTTACGTCCGATGCTGATGGGGACCGCCGTATGCCCGGAATGGCGCACGAGGGCGCCGTCGCCATAGTTATGATTGGCGTCACGGATGCAGACATGATCGGAGATCATCGCGCCCTCGCCGATCTTCACGGCCGCGTAGCTGACGATGTAGGTGCCCCGCGCGATGACGGAACCATCGCCGATTTCAATCCGGCCGGCGTCCTGCGTCTCCAGATAGAGATCGCGATAGAGCAACAAGTCTGCACCGAGCTTGATATTTCCGGTGCCTTGCACCTCGGCACGTCCCAGTATCACGACCGAGCTATCGACTTTGCAGCTTACCTGCGCCGCCAGCAAAGAGAACGCCCAGAGACGACGCCAGGCTTCCAGGACCGCGGCAATATGAGGGGCCGGCACGGAAAGCACGCGGTAGAGAATGTGTTTGAAAGAGCGTCTCATTTGTATTCGATCAACTCCCGGTTGCGGGCGCGGGAAGCGTCCAGCCGAAAGGCAAGCTGTCCGGCGAAGATAGGAAACTGCTGTAGGTGGCTGTGCACGCCGTAGCAGAGCAGCGTCAGCAGGCTGCCGCCCTTCCAGCGGGCGCGATAGGAGGTACGCACGATGATCGCGGCACCCAGCGCCCATGCGCATAAGAGCAGGAACCAGTTGCGGTGCCATGCGGCCCACAGCGGAAACCCGGCAAAGATGATGGCCAGGGCGAGGGCGCGCACGGCGTTAAGCGTGGCCTCGGCGCGCCACAGCGGAACCTTGCTGGTACGCGTGCGGCGGGAGAGTTGCGCGTAGGCGTAACCGGCGCGCACGGCATGCTTCCAATACTGAGAAAAACGAGAGATCGAGAGGTCGTGCCCGGTCATGGGCACGTCGATGTGCAGGATTATGTATCCGGCGGCACGCAGGCGGGAGCAGAGTTCCGGCTCTTCGCCCGCGATGAGCGTGGCATCGAAGCCCCTTAACTGCTCGAGCGCGGTGCGCCGCATGAGGGCGTCGCCGCCGCAGAACTCGCTGCGTCCCGGCGCGTAAACCCAGTCGAGGTCGAGCACACGATGATAGAAGTTCGCGGTCGGCCGTAGTTCGCGACGATGTCCCCAGACGACAGCGACATCTGCATCGGCCGTCTGCTGGAGCGCCCACGAGACAAAGTCGGCATGGAGCACGGTGTCGCCGTCGAGGAAGAGAATCCACTTGCCGGTGGCGGCCTGCCAGCCGGCGTTGCGCGCCCGGGCGGCCGAGCACTTCCCTGTCAACTCGATCACGGTTGCGCCGAAGCGCCGCGCGCGGACCACGCTGTCGTCGGCCGAGTTGGAGTCGACAAAAATCAGCTCCGCCTGCCCGGCAGACTGGGCCGCATTGACGGAGCGCAGGCACCGTTCAAGGCGTTCGCCTTCGTTGCGGCCGATGACCACGATGGAGAGGATGGGTTTCATGCGCAGCATTCCCTGATCAGGCGGCGGTACTCGGCGGCGCCGTGCGCGGCGGAGTACTGCGTATTCAGCCGCACGGTGGCGGCATCGACCATGTGATTGAGTTTCTCTGCGCCGGCGGTGCGGAAGAAGTTGAGTTGTTCGGCCAGGCTGCGGGCATCGTTGGCGCGGAAGCGCATGCCGCTGACTCCGGGCTCGACGATGGGAGCAGCACCGCCCGCATCAGCTACCAGCACCGGCAGGCGTGCCGCCATGGCTTCGAGAATCGCCAGGCCGAAGGGCTCTTCGGGGCAGAGGTGAAGCAGCATGTCCGCCTCGGCCATCTCTTCAGCGGCGCGATTGGAAAACCCCGCGATATGCACGTTCGGATAGTGCGCAGCACGGTGGCGCAGGTCAGATTCATCCGAGCCGCTGCCCAGAACGCGAAACTCCATGCGGCGCAGCGCGGACTCATGGTCGATGGCGTCCATCAGAAGATCGACGCGCTTGATGGGATCGAGACGGGAGACGATCAGCACGCGCCGCACACCGTCGCTGGTGAAGCGGGGGCGGCGGGGAGCGGCGTTGGCACGCTCATCGGTCAGGAAATTTTCGATGACGGATACCGAGCCGGGCCGGGAGCCGTTGGCCAGCAGGCGCTCACGGACGAAGCTGGAGACCGCCACCTGCCGGACTCCGAAGTAGCGGAGCAGGCGTTTGCGCCCGTAGCTCAGGCGCTCATCGGTGCCGCCGTGCACGACTTGCAGGTTGGCGGCGGTGCTCCGATAGAGGAACTCCCAGATGGCTGCGCCGATCGAGTGGACCACGCGCGTGTTGATGGCCACCACCTGGCCGCTTGCGGCGTAATAAGGGCGAATGTCGCGGAGAAACTGGAGCAGGTTGCGGAAGACGATGGTTTCAAACCCGAGGCGACGCGCTTCGGCGTGCACCGGGCCTTCGGGCGCGATGATGATGGTGAGGAACTCAGCTCCCAGCGCCTGGGCCGTCGCCAGCGCCATGCGCTCGGTACCGTAGAGGCAGCCGCTATGCAGCGCGTACAGCAGCGGAATCATCGGTTTTTTCCTTCCCGGTCACGGTGACCTGGTTGAGGACCGAGCCGAATACCTTGGGCTGCAGTCTTTCGATCGTCTTCAATCCGGCCGCGAGTTCCGCGCGGCTGTCGCGGTCGGCCTGCGAGACCAGCAGCACCGCGCTGATGCGCCTTACCAGCTCTTCGCCGAGCAAAGTGCAGCCGAGCGGCGAGGCGTCGACGAGCACGCAGGCGTAACGCTGGCGCGCCTCGTCCAGCAGGCGCTCGATGGCGTCGCTGGCCATGAGGTCGAGTTCGGTCGCTTTCTCGCCGGTCGCGATGCGCTCCGGGAGTTGATCGGTCGATGGGTTAATGCATGCGGTGAACGGAGCACCCGCCATCCACTGGGCCACGCCGGGACGGTGCTGCCCCATCAGGTAGCGCGGATCGGGGGTCGCGGGATTGATCTCGATCACCAGCGTCTTGACGCCGATCGCCTCGAGCGCATTTCCCAAGGCAAGGCTGATGGAACTTGATCCCGTGCCATGTCTCAAGGCCGAAAGCGCCAGCACGCCGTCGAGCTTTTCGAGGTGGCGGCGCACCGTCAGGGCGAGGCGCAAGACCTGCCCCGAATCGCCGGTGTCCCCGTGCATCGCCGGCAACCAACCGGTGACCGGCAGGCCAAGTACGGACTCCAGCTCCTTGGTAGAGCGGACGCGCGGATCGAGAAAATCAAAGGCAACCGGAATCCCGAGGGCCAGCGCCAGGGCCACCGCGAAGACGATGGCAAACAGCTTGCGACGACCGCCGCGGATAGGAATTTCCGGACGCATGGCGGTCGAGAAGATACGTACGTATCCCGGTGCCCGGATCTCCAACTGCAACGTGTTGATGCGATCTTCGGTGGCGCTCAGGCGCTTGCGGAGGCGTTCGGTCTCCACGCCAAGATCCATGGCGGCCTGGTAATTGCGCATGTATTCGGCAGCCTTGCCCCTGATGTCGTTGGACTGCCGGATGAGGCGCTTTTCCAGTTCGTTGGATTGCGCGAGCTTGCCGGCTTGGATGCTCTGGATGCGGGTGGAGGTCATCGCCTGCGCTTCGCGGGTGGCACGCTGAATTTCGGCGTCGATGGCGGCAATGTCTTTTTCCGCCGCGATGCGGCCTGCGTGCTTGGGCGACAGGCCCTGGATCTTCATGAGCAGTTCGGCCCGGCGGGCGGAGAGCGTGGAGCGGTAAGAGGTGAGCGCACCGTCGCGCAGCGTCTCTTCAGTAGCCATGGATTCGATGCTGGCGACGATGGGGCCGCGGTTTTCGCCCTTGCCGATCGCCGCTTCGGCCGCAGCCTGCTGGCGGCGGGCATCCATCAGCGCGTCGAGGTTGGCGCCTGCCAGACGCTCGTAGTTGTTGATGACGCCGCCGTTGAACAACGTGGTGCCGATGCGCTCGGCGATCGCGTTGCGCTGCTCCATGGTCTTAGCCATATCGGCTCGCATGCGGTCCCGCTCTTCCGCCAGGTTCTTGAGGCGGGTTTCGGAGTCGAAGAACATTTCGCGGCGGGCCACCTGGAGGTAGTTTTCCATGACGGCGTTGATGACCTCGGCCAAGCCATCGGCCTTGTCGCCTTCGAGGCCGACCGTCATCTGATAGGTATCCGGGACAGCCGCGATCTGGAGCGTGCTGCGCAGGCGGTCGGCGGCGCTGCGATCGCTTTCGAGCTTATTGCGGAAGTAGGTGGCTCCCGGGGCGCCATTGAGCACCACAGGCAGCACGATGTCGTAGCGATTGATGGTGTGCGCCTGCTGCTGCATGAACTCGCGGAACTGCGAATTCGACTGCAACTCCTGCTCCTGGTCGGCCTCGAGGTTGCGCCAGTTGCGCGGCGAAACATAGATGACGCCTTCGGCCCGGTAGGCTGGCTTGCTCTTCTTCCATGCGAAGGGAAGACCCACGGCAAGAATGGCAAGAAATACGATTGCGCCCTTTTTCCAGTGGCGGCGCAGCGCGCCGACGGGATCCAGCGCACGGCCGGAGCCCGTCGATTCGCGTTCTTCGCTCGGTTTGTTGTATTCGTCGGTCATGGCTAAAAGTTTTTAACTCCGCTGGCAAAGGTCATGTAACTGATGGCCGGGCTCAACTGCTGCAGCAGATAGCCGAGCTTGGCCAGGCCGCTGCGCCCGACGTAAATGACATCACCGCTTTCGAGGGCGACATTGGGGTCTTTACCCTTGTGGGTGATTTCGTTCATCTTGATTTCGCGCTCGATGCCCGCCGAATGGCGGACGAGGTGGAGCGTGGAAGAGGCGTCCTTGTTAGGACCGCCGGCCTGCGCCAGCGCATCCATGAAGCTCATGCCGGGCGTGAGACGCACGGCGCCGGGTCGCAGCACCTCGCCCATGATGTAGACAAGTTCGTCGTCGCCATCCGGCAGGTAGAGCGTGTCCTCGCGTTGAAGGCGGATGTTGTAGGCCAGGTTGCCTTCGCGGAGCAAGCCGCGCAGATCGACCCATGCGACCCGGTCCTTGCCGCGGAAGACGACGCAGCGGGTCATGCCCGGCTTGTCGCCGCCGGTGCCGTTGCTGCCGATCACGCCGGCGCGGGCCAGTGCTTCGAGCAGAGTAGGCTGCTTGTCGAAGATGGCGACGCCGCCCTGCAAGACTCGCCCGAGGATGTAGATGCGCGTGCCTTTGTAGTGCAGCACGTTGGCGGTAACCTGCAGGTTCTCGTAATAATCCTGCCAACGCGTGAGGGCAGACTGCTCGAGTTCGGCGCGCGTCAGGCCCCGCACGAGCAGTTGGCCCACGTAAGGCAGCGTGATCTTTCCATCCGGACCAACGACGTGCTTGGCGCTCAGTTCGGTACGTCCCCAGACATCCAGCTGGATTTCATCACCTTCCACGAAGGTGTAGTCGGTCTCGGGCACAGCGTCGAAGTCGCTCAGATTGCTAACCGGCGTCGGAGCGTGGCTGGTGCGGGGAGGTTGAAAGGTGCTGCCGGGAGTCTGTTGCGCCGAAAGGCAGGCACAGGCGGCTATCAGGAGAAGAACGATGGCTAAGCCTGACCGGTATCGGCAGGCTTCAGCGGCGCGGCGGGGAAAGATTGCACTCATCACTGTATGAGAAGTGCAGTTGGTATGCCAATCCCCGGCTCATGCTAAGTGGTTGAAACCAATCAGTTCTTGTCAGCGTCTCCCACCATCGCCCGTAGGGGTTCCGTTTGAATCCGCGACAACTCGCTGGACGAAGCGGCTCGAAACGAAACACCCAGCTCGGCAGCCAGTTCGTCTTGCGGGTTCATGTCTTTACGGGGAATGATGCGCGCCGGAATGCCAATGGCGACGTGACCGGCGGGGACATCGCGAATGACGACGGCATTGGCGCCGATGAGCACGTCGTCGCCGATGCGGATGCGGCCCAGGATTTTCGCCCCGGCGCCGATTTCGACGCGATTGCCGATGACGGGCGATCCGGGATCGTTGGCCCGCCTGAGCCCGATGGTGACGCCGTTGCGGATGATGCAGTCGTCGCCAATCACCGCGTCGCCGCTGATGACGATGCCGCCGAAGTGATCGATACGGAAGCGGCGGCCCACGGTGGCTTCACAGGGCAAGTCGATGCCGGCGAGAATCTGCGAGAGCAATTTCAGGCAGCGATAGACCAGCGAGAAAGGTTTGCGCAGGATATGCGGGCGCACGTCATAGCGCCAGCGTCCGAAGCGGTACACCGCCATCACCCAGAGACCCTGGCGCGAGAGGGAGCGTTCGTAGGTTCGATAATCTTCTGCCAGCAATGAATACACTTGGCTCACCAGGGGCGCGCGGGCGATTGCCTGCCGCCATTTGTTTCGCTCCACGCCTGTCGAAACAGGTGAAGGATCGCTTCCGATTCGGAGCGTTTGGCTTCGGCGTCGGGCGCAGTTCGTCGGCGGTTTCTCATCCACCGCAAGCCGTGCCAGAGGCGCTCCACCTGCATGGCCAGCCAGGCCACCGCGCCATGATGCTTGCGGTAATAGAGCAGTTCGCTGCGCATGCGCCACAGCGTGAGTTGCGAGCCGGAGGAAGATAGCGACAGGCGCCGCAACTGGCGCGACGATTCCCCACCGATGTGAATCACTTCCAACTCCGGCCAGTAGCACACCTTGAAACCGGCGGCTTTCAGGCGGCGGCACAGGTCGACTTCCTCGTAATAAAGGAAGAAAGACTCATCGAAGAGGCCCACCTGCTCCAGCGCATCGCGCCGAATGATGGAATAAGCGCCAGGAACCCAGTCGACATCGGCCGACTGAAGATCGTCGGCCCAGGTGCGGTCGGCGCGGCCGAAGAAGCGGGAGCGGGGGAAACGCGCGGCCAATCCACTCAGGCTCAGAAAATCGTTAAGCACGGACGGGAAGAAGCGCGCCGAGGGCTGCCAGCTGCCGTCGCGTCCGACCAGGCGGCCGCCAGCCAGCGCGGTATGGGGTGAGGCATCCATCAGGGCAACGGATTTGCGGAGCGTGCCCGGAGTGAGGAACGCGTCGGAGTTCAACAGCGCGACGTATCGCCCGCGCGCACGCCGGAAAGCCATGTTGTTGGCAGCAGCGAAACCGGCATTGGCCCCGACTTGGATGGTGATCGCCGACGGAAACTCCTCGGCCACCATCGCCCACGATCCGTCACGCGACGCGTTATCGACGACGATCACCTCGTAGCTCACGCCCTCTTCCCGGTAAACGGTCTGAAGGCACTCGCGCAGCAGGTCGCGTGTGTTGAAGCTGACGACCACGACCGAGACATCGGGTACGGCGGCTGCGTTCATCGCGCGCCCTCTTTTCCGGGGCGGCCGGTGCGGACCCATGCGGCTCCTTTGAGAGAGGTCGCCAGAATCAGCGGCAACTGCATCAGCTTCCAGAATATGTAGCCGGGCACGGAGGCGATGGCGCGCAAGTCGCGCCGGGGCGAGTTGCCGGCCTTGATGGCGGCGTAGAGGTGAAGTGCGATGGCGAGAAGACCGGCGAGGCCCAAGCCCCGGGCGATACCCCGACCTGCCACAGCGGCAAAGGCGAGCAGCAGGACGTGGAAGCTCAGCGGCAGCAACAGCAGGTCGAGCAGCGGCTCGATGCATTCACTGCGTCCCAGCAGAACCCAGCCGAGCAGACGCGGGGCAAACTCGCGGATCATGCGCATGCGCCCGCCTTCCCAGCGAGCCCGCTGCGTGCTGCGCGCCTTGCTGGACGTGGGCATGAGGCCATAGACCTCGGCTTCCGGCAGCAGTTCCACGTGAACGCCGGCACGCAGGAGCTTGAGGTGATATTCGAGATCTTCGACCACCGAGGTCGCGGTGTAGGGGACCTTTTCGAGCGTGCCGCGGCTGAGCGCGAAACCGTTGCCCAGGATGCCGACCGACATCTTCCAGTGCTGACGACCGGCAACTCGCACCTTGTTGAATGCTCGCAGGCTCAGGTCCATCAGGCGCGTGGCGTTGCTCTGTTCGGGATTGGCAACCAGGTAGGTACACTGCACAGCCTGTGCACCGCCGGCAAAGGCGCGGCGATAGTGATCGAGAAAGCCGGGGGTGAAGCTGGAATCGGCATCCACAACGACAAACGCATCGTAGCCGCGACGCAGGTAGCGAAAGGCGAATTCGAGGGCGAAACCTTTACCGCGCCGCTCGGCATCGCAGCGCTCGAGCACGCTGACGCCCATAGAGCGGGCAATCTGGGCAGTCTGGTCCAAGCAATTATCGGCGACGACCCAGATGTCGTCGGGGTTGGTGCTGCCGCTGGAGGCCAGCAGACTGGCGAGGCAGTCGGCAATCCCATCCTGCTCGTTATGAGCGGGGATTACGACGGCGAGGCGCAGGCTGGATACTTCGACATTCTTGGTTCGCGGCTTCAGCAGAAGCGCTCCGAGCGTCAACTGCGCCAGTTCAATCGAACCGGGCAGGGACGCCAAGGCCGCCAGGCCTCCGAGAGAGTACACGGCCCATTCGAGGTTCATGCTACCGCCCATTCGTTAACGGTTTCGGCCGCCTGCTGCGGCTTGATCCGCTGCCGCAGGATTCTTGCCAGCAGCGCGGTGTTTTCTTCGAGGTTGTAACAGTCAATGACCTTGTGACGGGCTCTGCGGGCCAGACGCCGGGCAAACTGCGGGGAGTCCTTCATCCGTATGATGGCCGAAGCCAGCCTCTCACTGTCGGAGGGCGGAACCAGAATGCCTTCGGCGCCCGTGGTGATCAGCTCGGGGATACCGGTGATCGCCGTGGAGATGCACGGAATTTCCATCGCCATGGCTTCCATCAGGACCACGGGAATGCCTTCGGCGAAGCTGGGAAGCACGAAGACGTCGGCTTCGCGGTAGAGGTCGCGAATCTGGTCCTGGTTGACGGCGCCGGTGAAGACGACGCGATGCGCGATGCCCAACTGCTTCGCCAGCCGCTCCAGCGCGACGCGGTCCGGGCCGTCACCCACCAGCGTCAGCCATGCCTCGTGGCCCATGCGTTGCATTTGCGCCAGCGCCTTGAGCAGGACGGCCTGTCCCTTGGCGGAAACCAGCCGCCCGACGCAGAGGATGCGATAGCCGTTTCCGTGCCGGCCGACGGCGGGAGTGAATACTCCCGGATCAACGCCAAGCGGAGATACTTCGAATTTGTCCCACTGCTCGCAATCGCTCAGCTTCATCAGCTGGCTGCGGCAGTACTGGCCGATGGTGCAAATGAACCGGGCCTGACGGATTTTTTCCGCCAGATGATAGCGTTCGACTTCGTAGAACTCGTCGGGGCCGTGCACCGTCATCGAGAACTCGACCGGGAAGCTCTGCTTCGCGATCATCGCAACGGTAGCGGCCGGGGTGGCGAAGTGTACGTGTACGTGTTCGAGATGTTCGCGCCGCATCCAGTCGCCCAGCACCACGGCTTCGATGAAATAGAAGAAGTGATAAGCGATGGAACGCGGACTGCCGCCGCCGAGCTTCAGGGCGTATATCAAGCCGGACAGGTAGCGCACCGGCGACACCAGCAGGCTGCGCAGGTGCGCGGCAGCGATGCTCTGCTTGCTCAGCGACTTGATATAGAGGGTGGCGTCGGCTTCGGCGCGTTCTTCCTCTGTCATCTGCTCCGCGCTGCGGTCAGGCGGATTGATGGAGGCGGTCTTTATTTCGATTCCGAGCCGCCGCAGCGCCAGCACCTCGCGCAGGATGAACGTGTGCGAGATGGCGGGGTAGCGGCTCACGAGATATGCGGTTCGTGTCTTCATCACCTGCTACTCAGTGCACGCCGCGTGCCACAATTTCGGGCCGTGTTTCAGGGGTTTCGCCGTCTTGCGGCGTTCGGAACAGGACACGGCGGGCGGCACCTGGCTTGGAAGAGAACACCTTTGGCCGCAGGAAGCGGCAAAAACATGGCAATCGGCGTGCTCTACCGATAGGCGTGAACCTGAACGACTATTTCGATCAAATACACGTGGTCAACCTGCCAGAGCGGAGTGACCGGCGACGCGAGATGCGGGCACAGCTTAGGTCTATCCACTTGCAGGCCGACTTCTTTCCGGCGGTTCGTCCGCCTGAGGTTGGCGATTGGCCAAGCCTGGGGGCTCGCGGATGCTTCCTGAGCCATTACCAGATATTGAAGAAGGCATACCTGTCGGGCGCACGGAATGTCCTGGTGCTGGAAGACGATCTGGATTTCGCGTCTATCCTGCCGAAGCTGGAGCACGAACTTTTGGTGGCGGCCTACGAACAACCGTGGGACTTGCTCTATCCGGGGCATGTGGAAGAGCTTCCCGAGGCTTCGGAGCTGCAACTGCTGCCCTGGCAGGCGCCGCTGATGACGACGCATTTCTATGCGGTGAACCGCCCGGTGATGGGAAGGCTGCTGGAGTTTCTTGAATTGGTGCAGTCTCGTCCGGCCGGACACCCGCTGGGCGGGCCACAGCACTACGACGGCGCCTTGAGCATGTTCCGCGCACAGAATCCGGAGGTGCGGACGCTGATCGCATGGCCATGCCTTGGGCACCAGCGCAGTTCACGCAGCGATATCAACTTCGCCTGGTACGACAAGCTTCCCCTGATGGGCACCGCCATCAATGCGGCCCGGCGGCTGCGCCGCGCCGTTGCCTGATTCGCTTTCCTTCCCCGCTCATGCCCGGCTTCGGCCGGGCATTTTTTGTCTTCCAAAAAGCAGGCCCAGCCTGGGGCCGGGCCTGCTAATCGGTGCGCTGGGTGAGGGCTATGCTTCCGCGGCAAGGCTGCGCAGGCGCAGCGGCAGCCGGCGCTGCACAGCTATTTTTTCGGCGGTGGTCGCCGCAAACGCCCACCATAGAGAGCCGAGCACGGCGAAGAAAATAGTGAAGTTCACGGCCAGCCATCCGGCCACCAGCAATCGGCCTTGCGGCAGGGGAACGAAGTGCATGGGCAGCAGCGCAATCACGGCAGCAAGGTACGGGAGTGCACCGGCCAGAACCGAATGGCGCAGGAAATCTGCCGCCTTGATCTGGAGCAAGCGATTGGCGACCGATATGAAGTAGGTGGCAGCCATGATCGTTGCACAGGCTACGCCGAATCCAACGCTCTTGGCGCTCCACGATCCGAAGAACCAGCGCGAGGCCGGCACGATAAGGCAAAGCGCCGCAATGTTCGCCAGGCTGTAGTGAAACTCCATGCGCGGGCGACCGATTCCCTTCACCATGGCGGTGCCCGGACCGGTCATCAGGTGAAACTGCGAGGCCACGGCGAAGGCCGTCATGATGACCGGCGCCCCTTCGGGTACGGCCTTTAGCCAGAACAGCAGCGCAGGATACGACACCACGGCAAGGAAGCCCAGCAAGGCGCCCGAGACGGCGTTCATGTAGCGGGTACTGGTCAGATAGACATGGCGCACCAGTGAGTGTTTTTCTTCATCGCTTGCGGCGCGCCCGTGCACGTCTGAGATCGACGGCAAGGTTGCGCCCACGAACGAACCGGGGACGGACAACGTCATGTATGGCAGGCGCGTGCTGATGTCGAGCAGCCCGGCAGCAGCCAAGCCGCAGAGCGGCATGGCGATAACGCGCTCGATGGTGTTGAGGAAGATGGCAAGCAAGCTGTTGACCTGCACCGCGCTGCCAAAGGTGAACAACCGGCGCACCGCCGCGCGATCGACCATGCGGGGCGAAATCCGCAGCCATGGGATGCGCCGCCGGGCAATGAATGCGCTCATGCCGAGGTCGATGACGGAGCGAACCACGAAGGCAATGCCCATGCCTTTGAGTCCCCAGCCGCGCCCGACCAGCACAAAGATCACGACGGATTCGGCAACGAAAGAAGAGATCCAGATTCGCTGCGCCGTGGTAATCATCTGCAAGCCGGTGAGAGCATCGCGGTAGGCGGACAGACCCAGGCACAACAGGAAGCTACCCACGACGGAGAAGGCGAGAAAGCGCGCGTCACCAGCGAGCTCCGGCGGAACCCTCATCCAGCCGGCGATGCTATTCCAGCTGGCGGCAAACGCGGCGAAGACAATGAGGGCGACAGGTGAGGTGACGAAGATACCGGCCGAGAGCAGGCGCGTGGCCTCTTCATAGCGGCCCCCGGCGGCAAACTCGGCGACGTACTTGATGTAGGCGCTGCTGAACCCCACGGTGGAGACACCGATGTAGGCGACCAGGATGAACATCGTTCCGTACAAGCCATAAGCCTGCATGCCGACGTGCGCCAGCACAAACGGCGGGATGAAGAAACGGGTGGCTAGATAGAGCACGCGGGCTCCGGCCTCGCTGCGAACGTTGCGTAACAGGCGCCCCTTGACCTTTTCGTGCTCAGACATGATTCGTACTTATCCTCAATGAATGCCGCTACCGGCGCGCGCGCCGGGCGGGAACTTCTTCGTACACCGCTGCCGCCGAGCCATACGGCGCCAGGCGGAAGGTCAGGCTGTGTCCCCGCATCGCGAGCGGAGTGGACCGCAACTTCACCTGTTCGAGAATCTCGTTGTTGGCCAGCGGAGAGCTGCTTTCCAGCCGGACCAGCGTGTTGGGCAACGCACCGCTGCGCGGCAATTGGACAGTGATTTCAATTTCACGGCTGGAAGCCGATGCGGCCACCAGGCTCCAGCGATTGTTGTGTTTGAATGCCGCGATGGCGACGTCCTGCTGGGCGGAGCCGGATTCGGCGGCCACCTGATAGGTCTCGCCACGCCAGGCCAGGTTGGCCAACTGCATCGCCAGTCCCGTGGGCCGCAGGCGTCCCACGGTCGCCAGGTCGCGGGTGAGCCCGAACAGGCGTATCAGCTTTTTGTCGCCGCGAAACGTATCAAAACCGGCAAATGAGTATAGGCACTGCCGCCAGGCACCGCCCTCGAGCGCCAGAATGGCGCGATAGAGCAAAGCCGAACCGGCTGCGCTGCTTGCGACAACTCGCGAGACATCATCTGGGTCGGCAGCACCGGCGGCGCTGTGCGCATTCAACTCGTACACGGCGAGCTGCCTGCCGCTGGTTTTCGCCGCCTGCCGCCACTGCTGCGTCAGTTCACGATCGTTGGGAAAGAGCAGCGTCAGGGTGTCGGCGAGCCGGTCCGCGCGCGGCAGTGAGTAGCCATAGTAGGGAGCGATGGCCATCATGTTCGCATCGGGGGCAGCGGCAATTGCCGCCGCCAGCAAGCGCGAATCCACAAACTGCGCTCCGAGCGCGGGCAGCAGGCGACGGTCGTCGCCGCTCGCGGCCTTCAACAGGCGAAAGCCGCGCTGGGCCGCTTCCGCAAGGCGGGGGGCGGACATGATTCCAGCAGGGCGAAAAATTGCGTTCCAGTTTTCGTTGCCGAATTCAACGACGATCTCGTGGAAGCCGTAATCGTCGGCGGCCCGATGGAGATACTCTCCGGCGGCGCGCCATTCCTGATCGCGTAGAGTGGTGGGCAACACAATCCACGGCTGCGCGCCGACCGCGCGGCACAGGGCGAAAAACTGCGGCAGCGAATAGGCATACTGCCTCTCATCCCCCGGACGGTAGCGCGAAGGGCGGCGGGCCTCGTCGGCGGCGATGCGATTGGCGAAGGTGTCGCCCAACTGTCCCTGCCAGTCGCGCAGGTAGCCGGGCTGCATGAGCCGCAAGGTCTCAATCACCTCGCGGCGAAAGCCTGAATCGGAGCTGTACAACGGAGCAAGCGAGACATCATCGAGCCAGACGCGTCCGCCAGCGCCTTCCACTTCAAGGCGGAACTCCAGATTGGAGGGCGGGCCAAAGTCGTTGGGCGCGAAGCGAAAGCGATACTCATTCCACTCGGCAGATAAGGTGACTGCCTGCCGAACCATCGGGGGACGGTTGAGGCGGCGCAACTGCAGCCTGAGCTGGGCGCGGCCATCGCCTTTGGCCCAGAAGCGCACCTCCCAGGTACCGTTCAGCGGCAGCAGTTTTCCGGCGCGGTCGCCGATGAGGTCCAGATAAGAAAGCGCGGCGATCGGCTGCGGCGAATCGGGGGCAAGGCAGATCGACTGCGTTCCCTTCGAGTGCGCGGGTCGGTCGGAATCAACGCGAATGCGGCCGCGCGATTCGTTTTCCCACCACCAGCCGGAAGGTAGATCTTCGCGGCGGGTCTGCGAAAGGGCGATCACATCACCAGTGGCGAGACCGGTCAGATCGCGCGCGGCGGAGAAGTGCGGGAAGTTCTGCCGGGAGTCCGAATCCACGATGCTTCCTTCGGCTCCGGCAAGTTTGCCGGTGCGGATGGAGAAGGTAGCGTTGGCCCAGAAATGATCGGGACGTTTGAGCCAGGTGGTATCGTCGGTAAACTCGACGCCGCTGGCTTGCTTCACGACCACGAGCGCGCCGTCGATCGTCGGCTCGAAGCCGGGATTGGACAGCGCGTTGGCCATGAACTGTTCGGCGCCCCAGTTCGTGCGCGAGCCAAGATTGATGCCGATGTGAGGCACGTCGCGCGCCAGCGGCTCTTCGAGGACGCGAAACGACACCTGCGTCGACTCGAGAGGCGCACTTGACGCCGCCGGCAAGGGAGCAAAGAGGATGGCGAGAATCGCCAGTACAGCGGCTACCCGCCTCATGCCATCACCACGGCGAAGCGAGGCTTGGCTGGCGCTGACGCGGCAAGCTGACTTCCGGCCTGCGGCTTGCGCTTCAACGTGGCGTCGCCACCGGCCAGCAGGTAGCCCTCGGCATATCCCAGGATGAGAAAGAGGATCGGGAGTGCGTTCTCACCGAGGTACACGGTGAAGTAGGTGAAGGTCGAGCCAATTACGATACCGGCCAGCGTAAAGCTGAGCGAACTGCCGGATGGTTTGAGCGGAGCATGAGCGAACCCGTTGCGCAAGAGCCGTACCGTGGTGGCGATCAACAATCCCAAGAAGATAATGGGAGCACCCAATCCGTGCATCAGGGCCAGCAGCAGGTAGTGATTATCGATGGAAGGCATGCCGCTGACCTTGGGCCATTGCGTTCGGCCCCAGCCGAGCAGGGCGTGATGCTCGGCGATGTCAACGTACTTGTCCATCAGTTCCTTGCGGTAGGCAGCCGATTCCTGCGAGACCGTCTTGGCCTTTTCACGGCCGACGGCCGCATATTGATACGACTGGATCGCCACGGGAATACCGATCGCCACGACGGCAACCAGCAGAATGAGGGCGCGGCGTGCGGGATTGCGCCCGGCGCCGACGACGGCAATGATCGTGGCCAGGACGGCCCCGATCTGCGGCCCCCGGGCCAGTGTCAGGGCCAGGCCGATGAACAATATTCCGGTGTAGATGCGGGCCTTGGTGAGTCCGAACGGGTGGAACTTCGGGAAGTATTTCTCCCAGCTGTTGCTATTCTGCAGCCAGATCTGCAGGCGTAGGCCGATCAGGAAAACCGCTCCGGCAAAAATGCAGTGGGCGAATGGACCGGCTGCGCGGGCAAGACCGTATCGCGCCGTGGTGATCCATGCGGTGCCGGGAAAAAAGACATCGGTGAAATATCGGTACGGATTGACCCACATGCGGGCTTCATAGGCGAACGCCAGCGTGACGAAGGCGAGCAGCACCACGATGCGGCGCAGGAACTTCACCCTGAGTCCCAGCGGCTCCACCAGGCCCTTGGCGAGCATGTAGGGCAGTGCAGCCGACGACAGGTAGCCAAAGCCCAGGTTCTGCGCCTCTTTGTATCCGGCGTTCGTGTATTCCGAGACCGTAACCAGAACGACGAAGCCGATGACCAGCATATCGCCCAGCGACCACGACCACAGTTTGCGGTGCCTGAGGAAGAAGACCACGGCGATGGGCAGAATCGCGGTCTCATGGAAGGTCATCTTCGGCACCATGGGAACGGTAAAACGGCACCAGCCAGGCATGGCGAAAAGCGCGAAGAGGTAGACGCTCAGGAATACTTCCGCCGCAGGCTTGCGCCGCAGTAACTGAATCAGCGCAAACAGGCCCGTAAATGTAGCTACGACATTCAACGAAGAAGATTCCTCCGGTAACTACTTAGGGCACGCGGTGTGCCATCCCTCAGCAATGGCTAAAGGCTTTGTTTGCAGCGTTAAGAATGTAGAAAGTAGGCAGGCATTCGTGGTTCTGCCAGCAGATGTCCTGAAATAGAACAGCCGGCTCGTCTTGTTCCGAGCCGGCGCTGAAGCTGACAACGGCGGAGTTCAGGCGGTCTTGCTTTGGGGTTCGAGCAACGGCAGTCCGGCAGTTGCGGGCAGCGGGCACCGGCGGCGGGCGGCCATCACACGGCGGCCCCAACGCATCGCCGGTTGTTCGACAACGTAGTAGCTGAGCGAAGCCATCAGCAGTGCCGCGCCGAGCAGCAGCGGCAGTTCCAGAATCCGGAGGTGGTCGGCGGTCCCGGAGATACCGAACCTGCCAAACAACAATTTGAGGTAACGCGAGCCGGGGCCGGTGAGCGTGGGCGTAAAGAAAAGCTGCTGCCAGATGTAGAGGCTGTAAGACAAGCGGCCGAGCCAGCGCAACCAGTTCATTTCGAGCCAGCGCGTCGTCCAGACTTCCGGACGCAACACCGTCGCCAGGATGACGGCGCTAATCAGCAGTTTCTGCACCAGCACGCTCATCGGCACTGGAATGAAAGTGACCACAAGCAGCGCCGCAGCCAGAACCACGATCACAGTGGCGTTGACACGCCGGCGAATCGCTTCCCTGATATTCGGCGAGGCGACCAGCAGGGCAGCGAGGCAGCCCAGGGCGATACCGTCGAGACGAATATCGGAGCGGTAGGGGAACGGCACCTGCGGCAGCAACCGGTCAAAGATGTGGAAGCGATAGTCGAGCATGCGCCACGCCGTAACCGCCAGCAGAAAGAACGGCAGCCAGCGCCGCATGCGCTGCCAGCCGGTCAGGACCAGCGCCGCGGGAAAGATCAGGTAGAAATGCTCCTCGACCGATAGCGACCAGAAGTGCCCGGTTTTCCAGCTCCAGAATGGATCCTGCAGGTAGTTGCGGGTGAAGGTCAGGCAGGAGATCCAGTCGAAGGCATGCAGGCTGACCAGGCCCACTACGCTCATCAAGGCCAGTGTTGCAAGATAAGTGAGATAGGGCGGCAGAATGCGGAAGGCGCGGCGGGCATAGAAGGCCTTCAGGTTGATGCGCCCATGCTCCCGATTTTCCTGCAACAGCCGCGAACAGATAAGGAAGCCGCTCAGCGCAAAAAAAACATCGACTCCGGCCGCTCCCTGATCGCCGAAGCGCAGCCATGGGTGAGCGGGAATCAGCGGCAGGGTGGCGTGATGGAAGATGACGGCGAGGATCGCAATGGCGCGCCAGCCATCGAGCGTAGGAATATAGGTCGCACGGTTGTCGCGATCGTCCGCAGCTTGGGGGATTTGTGAGGGACTGGGAGTTGGCGTGAAACAGATGGGCTGGCGATTTCCTGCTGACAGGCCCATGGCGGGGTTAGGCTCCCGCCTGCGCCAGTTGACCGGCGAAATCGGCTAACTCGCCCCGCGGCGCCGCGCCCAGCAACATGGAGTAGACCGGATCGTTGCGGTCGCGCATTTCGACGACGCGATCCAGTTGCACCAGTTCGAACAAGGCTCGCATGCTGGCCGAAGCGCCCCATACGATGGCTTCGCCGCCACGGTTCAGAACCTCGGCCACGATGGCAAACAACTCGGCGAGTCCACCGGCATCGGCACGCGCCAGGTTCGACGCGTCAAAGCAGATGGATTCGCTGTCGGCCAGCGTGTGCTGGAGGAACTTGCGCAGGTGCTTTCCTTCGTTGCGGTCCAACTTCGTCCCCACGCTTACGATCTTCGTTCTCGTCACCGCTGCTGCCTGTTTTCTCAACTTCATCACAAGTCCTCCTTCATGGGCCCTTCCGACACTCTGAAAGTACGGGAGATGCGACCCGCCCTCAATCACTTCACCGGGGCAGTGGGAGTGCCCCCACTGGGGCATACAGAAGTCGGATCGCGGGCAAGGTCGCCTGTTTGCGGGGTTTTTGCCATCCCAAAGGAGGCATACCCCGAAAGGGGCATCGACACTACCCCCGCCGTGGCACGTCGAGGGCTTGGTTGATCTCATCTGCTCTGACAGACTTGTAGTAGCGCTGCCCGGGGTGCGCATAGATATGGTCAACAAAGCTCTGCTTGAAATGCTGGTTGGCGAACGTGGTCCGCAGTTCTGGGACGAAGTATCGCGCGACGCCGGCGTGGATCGAATGGTATTTCTACGCAACCAGTTTTTCCCGGACGCTTTAACCTCCCGACTGGCGAAGGCGGCATGTGTCCGCTTGAACGAGCCCACCCCAGATTTTTTGCGGCGCTTCGGGCGGTTTTTTGTGCGTGAGGCCGACCGGCTGAACTACGGCGACCTGTTCAACCTTATCGGTACCACGATGCGAGAGTTCCTGCTGAACCTGCCGAGCTTTCACAGCCGCATCGCCCTGATGTTCCCGGAGCAGGCGCCTCCCAGTTTCTCCTGCACCAAGGTGACCGACACCTCCCTGGAGTTGCATTGCTCTTCATGCCGGACTGAGGCCTTGCCGTTTGTGATCGGCACCATGGAAGGCTATGCGGAGAGATTTGCCGTGCGGCTGAAGGTTCTAAAGCAGGTCCCCTCCGCTGAAAAATACGGCTTCGACAGCTTCGTGTTGCAATGGGAGAATTAGATCTGTGAATACAGGAATCTCTATCCCGCCCGAACAGTTTCGCGAGATCTTTCCGTTTCACTTCGTGCTTGACTCACAGCTGAAGATCAAGGGGTTGGGGCCCTCCCTGCAAAAGCTGTGCCCGGATCTGGCATGCGGCTCCTCTTTCCTGGACCATTTCACCCTGGACCGTCCCAGCGGTAACTTCAGCCTGGAGTTTATCCGCGAAAACAGCGGCCAGCTCTATATCTTCGCGCACCGCCGGATGGAGTTGCGTTTGCGCGGCCAGTTGCTGCTGATGGAAGGCGAGATCGTATTTCTCGGTTCTCCGTGGCTGCGCGAACCTGAGGACATGCAGCGGTATCACCTCACGCTCGGCGACTTCGCCATCCACGAGCCGGTGGGCGACCTGCTTCAGTTGGTACAGATTCAACGGCTGGCGATGAGGGACCTTTCCATCCTGACCGGCCAACTGCTGGAGCGCGAGAACTCGCTGCGGCAGGCAAGCGTGCAAATCGAGAAGCAGCTCAAGGAATTGCAGTCGAGCCAGGCGTTTACGCTCAGCATTCTGAGCACGGTGCCCGACGCGATCGTCACCTTCGACGGCCAGGGCTGCATCAAACTGGCTAATCCGGCGGCCGTGAGTTTATTCGGCTATGGGGCGGACGAACTCATCGGAATATCGGCAAAGCAGCTGATGCCCGAGTTTTGCCCGTCCCGGGAGAACGGAGACGGCGCAGCCTGCCTGAATCAAGGCGATGCCGGCGTGATGGGCATTGGGCGGGAGTTATTCGCCCGCAGCAAGGACGGGACGGAGTTCCCGGTATACGTCAAGCTGGCAAAGATCGATTCCGACGACGATTCCTGCTTCATCGGCATCGTCATCGACATCAGCGAGCAGAAGAGAGTTGAAGCCGAACTGCGGCGCCAGCAGGCGCAGTACAGCAACGTCGTCGACAACCTTAAGGAAGTGATTTTCCAGACCGACGCCGCGGGGTTGTGGATGTTTCTGAACCCCGCCTGGCACGAGATCACCGGCTTCCCCGTCGCCGATTCGCTGGGCAAGCTATTCCTGGACTACATTCATCCCGACGACCGCCAGCGCAACATGGAGCTGTTCGAGCCGCTGATCCAGCGCAAGAAGCTATACTGCCAGCACGAAATTCGCTACCTGACGGCCAACGGCGGCTTCCGCTGGGTCGAGGTGCACGCCCGGCTGACGCTCAATGAGCAGGGCGAGATCATCGGCACTTCCGGCACGCTGAACGACGTGACGCACCGGCGCCAGGCAGTGGAAGCCATGCAGGTGGCAAAGGACGCCGCAGAGGCAGCCAGCCTCGCCAAGAGCGAGTTCGTGGCCAACATGAGCCACGAAATCCGCACGCCGATGAATGCTGTCATCGGAACAACCGAGCTGCTGCTGTCGACCGAGTTGGATTCTGAGCAGAGGAATTACCTGAAGATCATCCGCGGCAGCGGTGAGGCACTCATGACGCTGCTGAATCGCGTTCTGGACTTTTCGAAGATCGAATCCGGCAGCCTGGAGCTGGAAAACTCGCCGTTCCAGCTGGCCGACGCGGTGGAAGACGTACTGGAGTTGCTCGCCCCGCGTGCCAGCGAGAAGAATCTGGAGCTGGCTTGCGCCATCCGGCCGGGAACGCCGGTGGAGCTGACGGGTGACGTCGGCCGCCTGCGGCAGATCCTGGTCAACATCGTGGGCAACGCCATCAAGTTCACCGAGAAGGGCGAAGTGCTGCTGACGGTTTCGTCACAGATTTCCGGCCCCAACAGCTGCCAGCTTCTGTTCGAGGTGCGGGACACGGGCATCGGAATTGCGCCCGACCGGCTGCACCGGCTCTTCAAGGACTTCAGCCAGGTGGATCCGTCGACGACGCGCAAGTACGGCGGCACTGGCCTGGGACTGGCAATCAGCCGCCGCCTGGCTGAGTTGATGGGCGGATTCCTGGAAGTGGAGACCGAACCAGGCGTGGGTTCCTGTTTCCGCATCTCAATCGCCGCCAAGGTCCGCGGGACGGGGATCCCGGAGAACTACAAGTTGCTGAAGCAAGCCCGAGTGCTGGCGTTGGCCCAGAGCGAGGCGTTCCGCCAGAACCTGGAGTCCACGCTGAACGGCCGTGTTGCCGATCTGCACAGCGAGCACTTCCTTAGCAGCCTGCTGGCCGATCTGCCGCATCCGCATGATGCCGTCATCCTGGACACGGGAACCGACGCTGCGCATTGGCGGGCGCTTTCCGAGGTGCTGCAAAAGTCGGCCGGAATACTGGGACCGGTAATCGTATGTCATCCCATGGGCTGGAAGCGCGAGACGGTATTTCGCAAGTGGGAGCCGGCGAACGTGATCTACGCGACGAAGCCGGTCAAGGGAGTCGCTTTGCTGGATATGTTGCAGCAATGCATCGGCGGCGACGCCGTTTCCGGCGCGGAGCCGAGCAAGCCGGTGTTCGATTCGCTGATGGGCACGCGGCATCCGCTGCGCTTCCTGCTGGCCGAGGATCA
>CAINCZ010000111.1 GCA_903847195.1 uncultured Acidobacteriota bacterium
GCTGTAGAACAGGCCCACGGTGGCGGCGTGCACGTCCTCCCGCAGCTTCACCGGCTTCCCGATTGCGCACTTGAGCGCGGCTCGCTTTCGGCTGGTGGTCGTGGTCTTGGCGACGAAGCCGGAGGCCGCGAGACGCGCCAACTCCTGGCCCAGTGCCTGGAATGACGAGCGAATGGCAGATGCGTTCCCGGCCAGCGCATGTGGGTCCTCCGAAAGTGAGCGCATGTCCCAGCCTTCGATACGCCGCAGGTGCGCTTCGATTCGCGGGGCGAGGTGCGCGTGTACCTCTGACTCCACTTCGAGGGATGGACGTGGTGGGACTGACTTTGCGGTCACCGTGATGTCTAGGTTTGCTGGCGTGTCGTCGGGAACGGGCGGGCCGAGGTCGGCGACGGTCTCGCCCTTGGTGTCTACTTCGAGGATGTGCATGGGTCTGGTCCTTCCTTTGCTTCACTGGAAATGTTCTTCACGTGCGACAGGGATACGCATCCCGCGACTCCATTGATCCACACCACGGCGGTGTGCCCACTGAGCACCTCGGCCTTGCTCCGAGTGGTGGACACTTCCCCCTCGCCCTCACGCACGAACGTCCAATAGCGCACCCGCGAGATATTCAAACTGCATGTTTTGCAGCTCCTGCACCATGCCTTGATTGAACGCGCGGCTGGTCTCGAAGACTTGCCGGCGAACCGCCTCCTGTCGCGGAGCGAAGAACTTGTACATGAAAAAGTCGTTACCTTGGACGAGCCACCCAAGAGCCAAGAGGCCCAGGAGCGCCAAGAAGCTGAGTCCCGCGATTTTCATTATTCGATCCTTTCGTTGTTGGTTGCTTCTGCGAGAAAAGTTGGCGCCCGCGGAATTGCGAGCGCCTTCCCGGATGCCTGGCCAAATGCGCAGAGAGACCAGGCGCCGCCGGGCCGGCTTCAAACTTTCTTCCACGTCGAGTTTTCGTAAGGGGATCCTGTTTTGATGTACCTGACAAGACCGTCGGCTTTGAGCTGATCCATGTCAACCGACTCCTTGCCGTCGCAGGAGTAGAGCATCAACCGCTTGCCGTCCAGGATGCACTCACCCCCTCCACGCACGAACGCCTTGAGCTGCTCGCGCGCCATCTTGGCCGCTGCCTCGACGTCCTTGATCCGCTGCATGAGCGCACCGGAATTCTGGTTGGTGATCTCCAGCTTCTCCGGGCCCTTGCGCATCTCCTTGGGGAGCACCGTCAAGGCCACCTCAGCACGCGCCTTCCAAGCCGGGCAGTACACGTTCGAGCGGCACGCCCCACACCAGTCACCAGGGCACGCCACGGGTGGCCGCCCCGCCGCTGCCTTGATTCGCGCGAACAGCCCCACGTGGCTGGCAGACTCGAACACTGGCGAGCGTCGCGGGAACGCCTCCGTCCCCTGGAACGCGACGTAGGCAGTCTGGAACGGCTGGCCATCGAAGCACGCCAGGCCCATCGCGATCAAGCCGAGGTCGTCTTCGGGCTCACCGATGCCGCGCGGGTCGCCACACTTCC
>CAINCZ010000112.1 GCA_903847195.1 uncultured Acidobacteriota bacterium
CGCACGGGCTGGGTGATCGATCAGCCGCGCGAACTGCTGCGCGCCTTCTGCTCCGACTATGTGGAGATGACACCGAGCGGGCGCGACGCCATCTGCTGCGGCGGCGGCAGCGGCACCGTCTCGATGGACGAACTCATGCCCTACCGCACGCTCGTCGGCGGCCGCAAGAAGCTGGAGCAGATCCTGGCCACCGGCGCCAAGTACGTCGTGGCACCCTGCGCCAACTGCAAGAAGCAGCTTCGCGAACTCATGCAGGAACACAAGACGGACGTACAGATCGTCGGATTGCACGACATTCTTTATAAATCCATCATCTTTGCCGACGCTGACGGCCAGCAGAAGGAGGGCCAGTAGTGGACGCCTGGATCGAATTTGGCCGCGGCCCGCTCTTCCGCATCGCCTTTGCGCTGATGCTCCTCGGGCTGCTGCGTCTGCTGTTTCTCACTCTCACGGGCATTGTCGAGGCCTATCGGCGCAGCCCGGACAAGATCATCAACTGGCGCGAGGTGCGCCGCCAGACGTTTGCCTGGCTCATTCCCGCGGGACGGCTCTGGAACCAACGCGCAGGCTATAGCTCGCTATCATTCCTTTTCCATCTTGGCCTGCTGCTCTCTCCCCTGTTCCTCGCTGCCCACGCCCTGCTATGGAAGCGCGCCGTCGGCTTCGCTTGGCCCTCGCTTCCCCTCTCCCTGGTGAACTGGCTCACCTTGCTCGCGATCGTCACCGGCATCGGCCTGATACTCGCCCGCGCCCTCGACTCGCGCACCCGCACCTTGAGCCGCACACAGGACTACTTCTGGCTGGTGCTGCTGATCGTTCCCTTTATCACGGGCTACATCTGCGTCAACGCCGCCATCAGTCCCCGCGCCTACGAGTGGTCGATGCTGATTCACGTTTATTCGGCTGACCTCATCCTGCTGCTGGTGCCGTTCACGAAGCTGTCGCACTGCATCCTGTCGGTACTCTCGCAGGTGGTGACGGCCGTGGCATGGAAGTTCCCCGCCGGGGCCGGTGACCGCGTAGCCGCGACGCTGGGCTACGCCGACCGTCCCTCCTGGGTAAAAGAATCTCGCCTCACGCTGCCCGAGCAGGCGTCGGAGGTGAAGCCGTGAAGATCGCCATCCTCACCGACACCACCAAGTGCAACAACTGCCACGAGTGCGTGGCCGCCTGCAAGCGGCAGAACAAACTCGACGCCGACGTGCCCCGCCGCTGGAACCTCGATGACGGACTCTCGGCCAAGAACTGGACCTCCGTCGTTGAAGGCCCGCAACACACCTTCGCCCGCAAGCAGTGCCGCCACTGCCTGGAACCGGCCTGCGCCTCGGCGTGCCCGGTTGGCGCGCTGCAGAAGGCCGCCAACGGCGCGGTCATTTACGATGCCGACAAGTGCATGGGCTGCCGATACTGCATGATGGCGTGTCCATACGGCATCCCGCGCTACGAATGGCAGTCGGCGGTGCCCTACATTCGCAAGTGCACCTTCTGCTACGACCGTCTGCTCGCCGGGCAGCAACCGGCCTGCACCGAAGCGTGCCCTACCAAGGCAACCATCTTCGGTGACCGCGATCAACTCATCAAGGAAGCGCACCGCCGCATCGGCGACGCGCCCGGCAAGTATCTGAACCGGGTCTGGGGAGAGCAGGAAACGGGCGGCACCTCGGTGCTCTACGTTTCCAACACCAATCTCGGTTTCCTCAACGAAGGACGCACACTCGGACCCGCACCGCTGCCCGCCACCACCGCTACGGCCATGCACGCCGTGCCCTTCACCTTCGCCGGTGTGGTCGCCGTCATGGGCGGCATCAGTTGGATGATCGACCGCCGCATGAAACTCGAACGCAGCCCCGAGAAGGACGCCCAGGGCGAGGAGAAGAGCCATGAATAGGGCACGCCGCCTCAAGCTGATTCTCTGGACGCTGCTCGGCTTGGGCGCCTCCGCCGCCGTCCTTCGCCTTCTGTTCGGCATGGGCGCCACCACCAATCTCTCCGACGCCATCCCATGGGGCCTCTGGATCGGCTTCGACCTAAGCGCAGTCGCCATGGCCGCCGGTGGATTTGTGCTGGCTGCGACGGTTTATATCTTCCGGCTCGAGCGCTTCCACCACGTCGTGCGGCTCAGCGTCTTGGCCTCTTTCCTCACCTACGCCGCATTCAGCACCGTGCTGTTTTTTGAGATCGGCCTGCCTTGGAACATCTGGCACATGATCGTCTACTGGAACCCGCACTCGCCGCTGTTTGAAGTGGGCTGGTGCGTAATGGTCTATTCGGCGGTTCTGGCGCTGGAGTTTCTCCCCGTTCCCGCCGAGGAATATCCGCTGCTGCGCCGTATCCGCACCGGCCTGATCAAGGCGCGGCTGCCCCTCGTCATTATCGGCATCGCCCTCTCCACCTTGCATCAGTCGTCATTGGGCTCGCTGTTCCTGATCATGCCGTACCGGGTGCATCCGCTCTGGTACTCACCCATATTGCCGCTGCTGTTTTTGGTCTCCGCGATTGCACTCGGCTTGTCCATGGTGATCGTAGGCAGTCTCCTAACCTGCTACCTCTACCGCCGCCAGTCGGACTCCCCCACACTCTCATCGCTCGGCAGCGCCAGCCGCTGGGTGCTGCTGATCTATGCGGTATTGCGACTCGCCGACATCCTCGTCCGCGGCCAGGCAGCACAGATCGCAGCAGCAGACTGGCACTCCTTCCTGTTTTTGCTTGAACTGCTCCTGATGGCGATTCTACCCATCGTTCTATTCTCCATCGGGAGCATTCGCCGCAACTCCGCTGGACAGTGGTTGGCCGCCGTCAGCATCCTGCTCGGCACCATGCTGAACCGCTTCAACGTTGGTGGCATAGCTCACCTGCGCCCAGACGGTTACTTCTATTTCCCTTCCTGGGTGGAGATCGCCATCACCCTCGGCGTGATTGCTGCCGCGACTCTGGCCTTCCTGTTCATGGTCGAGCGCTTCAAGGTCTGGGAAGAGCGGCCCGCCGATCCCGACGCCGAACCGCTTAAATTGCCCGAGTTCGATCCGGTCTCCAGCACCTGGCTCGGCGTTCCCGGCGTCGCGGCCCGAACGGTCTACTCGCTCGGATTTGTGCTGGCCGCAGCCCTTGGCTTTGCCTTCTTCCACGCGGAAGCAGCGGCGGTACGCGGCGTCGATCCAACGCCCGTGCAGCAGGCACGCGGCAGCCGCGAAATCCTGTTCATCGACGGCAACCGCGACGGCTTCGGCGTCAGCTTTAAGCACGCGGAGCACGAGAAGCGCGAAGGCGACAAGCAGTCGTGCCTGAAGTGCCACCACATGAACATCCCGCGCGACCAGAACTCCACCTGCGCGCGTTGCCACAGCGACCAGTACCTGGCAGTGGACGCCTTCCGCCACGACTGGCACGCATCGTCCACCGGAGGCCGCGTCGGCTGCTATCAGTGCCACGCACCCGGACAGGTGCGCTCGGCCGCAACCGCCGCCCGCTGCGACAAGTGCCACAAAGACTTAGTCCCCAGCGGCGCGCTCATCGCTATCAAGAAATACCAGGCCCCGGCCTACACCGAGGCCATGCACCACATGTGCCTGAGCTGTCATGTGGAGAAGGCGAAAGAAAAGAACAAGCCGGAGATGACCCGCTGCGACTGGTGCCACAAGGAACGCCGCGACGTCATCGACGCCCGCGACATATCCCTGCTCAAGAAGGGCCTGATGGGGCAGGATGTCGTGATGCCACCGGTGCTATCGCCGCAACTGAAGAACTAGCAGAATTGAAGTATCACGATGAATTAGTGCCCCACCTTAACGCCCGTTCCTGCGGGCGCTAAGGTGGGGATATTGACTCGCGCGTCAGCAGCCCTGGACAGATGGCCCGCGTAATCCCGCCGTCGCCTTGCGCAGGGTATGAATCCACTCGGCACTTGTCATCCCGAGCGCAGCGAGGGATCTGCTTCTCGCCTTTAGCTCTTCCCCACAATCAAATCGTTCTTCCACAGCGCGAGCACGATATCCATCTGGCTGCTGTGCTTCGTCCCATCGCCGTCCGTCACCGCCTGCCACAGATCACTCCTCGACCAGGGACGCGCTGCTTCGATCAACAAAGCCACCGCCCGCGCCGCATAAGTCTTCTTGTCTTTCGCATCCGTGTACTCGCCGGCGGGAATCCCCTTGACCAGTCCCGCTTCGCAGAGCCCCAGAAATGCCGTGCGCGGCGAAGCCAACTGCTGCGCCACAGGACTGGTGGCGTACAGCTTCTCCATCGCGCGGTCCCAGCTTTTTGCCGGCGTCATATTTGCCGCCACTGCTTGCCGGGCCGCAATCAGCGCCGCTTCACCGTATCGATTTGCCATTTTTCTCCCTCATGCTACAGACTACGCCCCTATGACAGTCTGGTGCCCCAGGTTCGCGCCGCGCCTTTCGGCGCTAACCTGGGTTCTCGCCTCTCCGCGCGCGCGCCGCCCGGATCATCCCCGCCACAAACTCCGGCGTCGCCAGCGCATGAATATGGGTGTAGCTCGCCCACACGCGATGCGCCACCACGGCGTCGCGTCCGCCACCGCAGCCTGTGCCGCGCTTCACCGCACAGGCTGTCAAGGGCGACGTCCCAGCAGTAACAATCTTCGAGTAATGGAACTCGTGCCCGCGCAGTCGCGTTCCCGGCACATAAAACGGATTCGCCATATCCACCTCGATTTCGCAATACCCGTGTCCCTGCGGACGCTCCGACATCTCCACCCCAAACGGCAGCACTCCTGCCATCGGATGTGTAGTTCCCTGCCACCGGATAAACTCCGAGAGCAGCATCAGCCCGCCGCACTCGGCATAGATCGGCAGGCCTGCCTCGGCTGCTCCCCGCAGCGCGCTCAGAAATGCCATATTTGCCGCCAGTCGCGCCGCGTGCGTCTCCGGAAATCCGCCGCCGATGTAAAGCGCATCGAGTCCTTCCGGCAACGCCGATGCGGTCAGCGCCGATAGTTCCACCACCCGCGCCCCGCTCCGCTTCAGCAATTCAAGATTCTCCGCGTAATAGAAATTGAACGCCGAGTCACGCACCACGCCAATCGTCAGTCCGCGCCCGTCTGGCAGCACCATCGACTGCTCCATGCACTCTCCCGGCACTCGCCCAGCCGACTGCGCAATCTCCAGCACTTTGTCCAGATCGATGTGTCCGGCAACCTCCAACAGGCTGGCGGTCAGCGCTGCGCGATCTTCGTCCTCGCCATGCTCTTCCGGCGTCACCAGCCCTAAATGCCGCATCGGCACCGGACCATTAGCTTCCAGCCTCGGCACGACGCCCACCACCGGGATGCCACATGTCTCTTCGATTGCGGCACGCAGCACGCTCTCGTGCCGCTTGCTGCTGACGCGGTTCAGCACCACGGCGGCTACGCGCAACTCCGGATCCATGCGCTGGCAGCCGAGCACCGGTGCCGCCGCCGTGCGCGTCACCTTTTCGGCATTAACAACCAGCAGCACCGGCAGGCCGAGCAACTTCGCCAGTTCCGCCGTACTATGCGTGCCGCGCGTGTCAAAGCCATCGAAAAGGCCGCGGTTGCCCTCGACCAGGTTCAAACCATCCACTAATGCATGATTGAGAAACGAGCGGCGAACGACGTCGCTGCCCATGAGGTAGGTGTCAAGATTACGAGCCGCGGAACCCGAGGCCCAACCGAGCCAGGCGGCATCGATGTAGTCGGGCCCTTTCTTAAACGCCTGCACCGCCACGCCGCGCTGCCGCAGCGCCTGGAGGATGGCAAGCGAGACCACGGTCTTGCCCGCGTCGCCCGACAGACCTGCTACGGCGATCCGGGGCGGCAAGACGGCGGCCACGATGCGCCTCAGCCCTGCGGCTTCGTCGGAGGCAGTTGAATGTAGGAGCCGCCCAGGTAGCTGTATACGCAGCGTTCCGAATCGATCAGGATGCGGATGGCCTTCTTGCAAACATCCCGGTTGCAGGACTCTTCGCCGAACTTGGCGGTCATGGCCTTCATCACATCGGCCGGCTTCAGGTTCTTCTTGCCCTCGCACTCGGCAATCAGCTTGTACATCTCTTCGGCAATCTGTTCCACCGTTACCGCATCAGCCATCGCTATCAGTCCCTTCTCGGCTTAACACTTCAGCGCTACACCACGATTGTACTGCTTGCGCCTTCGGATATATCCGGCATACGCTCGTCCGATTGCAACGAATGCCAGCCACAGAACTCACCCAGGCGCCCGTGCAGCCTGACCACCTCGCCGACCACCAGCGTCGCCGGCGGCTTGATCTGCTCTTCCTGCGTGCGCAAGGCGATCTCGCGCAAGGTCGCAACCACCACGCGCTGGGTCGGCCAGAAGGCAGTTTGGATCACTGCCGCCGGCGTATCCGCCGCGCGACCGGCCGCCATCAGGCTCTGCGCAATGCGCTCCACATTGTGCACGCCCATCAGAAACACCACGGTATCCATGCGCGCCAGCGCCACCCAATCCGTGCGGTCCGGCCCGCCATTGGCGGCGTGCCCCGTCACGATAGCCAGCGACGACGCCATGTCGCGGTGCGTGACCGGAATCCCCGCGCTGAGAGGCGCAGACAGCGCCGAGCACACCCCGGGAATTACCGTGAAGGGGATGCCGTGCGACGTCAGGTACTCGGCCTCTTCTCCGCCTCGTCCAAAAACGAACGGATCGCCGCCCTTCAACCGCACTACCATCTTGCCTTCGGCGGCCTTGCGCACCAGCATTTCGTTGATTTCGTCCTGCAACGAATGATGGCACCCGAGCGGCTTGCCCATGTAGATGAGTTCCGCGTCGGGACGCGCCATGGCCAGCACCGCTTCCTGAATCAACCGGTCGTGGACGATGACATCGGCGCTGCGAATCAACTCCGCCGCCTTCAGCGTCAGCAGGTCCGGGTGCCCGGGACCAGCTCCGACCAGATACACTGTTCCACTACAATTCATGAGAGAACCTACTACCGACAAATTCATTCGTGCACAGTGGAGCGCCCGCGCGGCAATCGATGGGATTGCCGCGCGGCTAACTCATGGCACAGTTCAGCGAAGCACGCCCCGCCTAAATCACTCGGCTGATAATAACCAGCACAACCAGCAATATGAGACCAGTTACAAAAGTATAACCGATCAACTTCTTCTCAATCGGAAGCAGCGGTTCGTACTCCTGCTCCATCTTCTTCAGCTCTGCCACCAACCCAACGGGCTTGGCGGCAGTTGCGGTTGTCTCTGCCATATATCACCCCTTAGCCAGCGGCGGCACCATGCCGTGGAAGAAAATGAAGGAGATCGCCAGTCCGATCCAGATGATGTAACCGAACAGGCACAGAACGTACACCATCGCCAGCTTTCCAATTCCCTCTTCCCATAGCTTGCGGAAATTCGATAGCACGCCGATGGTAAAGAAGGTCATGACGAAGAAGATGCCGCGGAAGACGTTGGCTTCACCCATCGCCGCCTTGACCTTCGGGATCAAGGTCGGGGATGCGATGCCAATCAGCAGCACCAGGATGAACGTGGCAACGTAGCCCAGCACAAACTTCGGGAAGCGCTGCCAAATCGCACCGGCGCCGACCTTTTCGCCTTCACGCCGATCAATCTTCGTGGACCACACCCACGCCAGGATGAACGCCCATACGCCGATGAAGATGTCGATGAACACCTTCACCGTCGTGCTCACGCCCATGATCCAGCCGGGGGCATAGTTCACGCCCGTGTCGGCAAGCACCTTAGCCCGTATCAGCGAATCGGCAATGGCGCCGCTGGCCACCGCCGCGCCGTCGGTCTTCACCGCCAATCCCATCCATGCACCCGCCACCATCGGATGTCCCGACAGCCAGTGCGAAGCCGCGAACGGCAGGATCAGCAACTCGACCACGGCAAAGATCACGACCAGCGACGAAACCATCACCGGCACCACCGGACGCGCGCGAATGGCGCCGCCCGTTGCGATTGCGGCCGACACGCCGCAGATCGAAATGCCTGATGCCAGCGGCGCCGCCCACTCGCGGCTGAACTTGAAGTACCGGCGGGAGACGAAATACACGATCGGCCAGTAAATCAGGTAAGCCTCCACGATCGCGCATGCGCCGCGGAAGATCATCGTGGCTGCCAGCGCGCGCTGGTCGAGCGCGGCAATGCCGAGGAATCCGCCCAGCAGCACGATGGCCGTCTTCACGTAGAGTTCCGGCCGCACCGCTTCCTTCAGCATTCTCGCCACGCCGGGGAAGAGGTTGCCGACGATCAAACCGACGATGAGCGCCAGGATGTATCCGGCCTCGTTGGTCAGGTTCATCGACCACGCGAGTTTGAAGGCCGCGCGCTTGTCAGGGGTCGCAGCAATGTAGGCCCAGCTCCCGACGAACCAGGCCAGGTAGCTGAGGACGAACACCACGGTAAACGAAGGGATGAACTTGCCGAGCTTGGATCCAAGCGCGGCTGCACCAAGTGAGAGAATCACCAGCAGGAAAACAAAAGTGGCGATCAGAGAACCCCACGGGCCAATGCCGACATACGCCTTCGTTGCCGGTGCCAGGGCCTTCTCCGCTACCGTCCAGACATTGGTGGTGATCACCCACCCCAGAACGTCCTTGCCCCACAACAGTCCCATCGAAAGAACAAATAAGAGTAAGCCGATGCATACCGCCAGCCAATCTTCGGTGAAGCCGGGCTTGCTTCCCGCTGATTGCGGCGGTTGAGGAGTGGCGTGAGCCGCTGTTGCCATGAGTCCACCTCAAGTACCAGGGGTGAATTATCCAGACGCTCGAACGCTAACTACAATTTTGTAAAAAACAGTTATCATCAGCGAACCAAGTGCCCAGATCCCGACTACGATCAGCCACTCGGTCCAGGTTGGGGGGTACGTCGTTACTGCTCCGAGAGGCGACGGGACAAACCCGCCGACAATCAACCCCATGCCTTTGTCGATCCACAGGGACACAAAAACCGCTACGCACGCCATGGCTAGCGCGGTATGGTTCCGGCGAACCCCCGGAATCAGCAAGAGCACGAGTGCGGCTACGCACAGGACCGCGGATGTCCACATCCACGGAACCAGGCGTGCGTGGCCGTCTAATCCCAGGTACAGATAGCGGAAGTGTTCCGCGTGGTCGGGGATGCGGCTGTAAAAGGCCGTAAAGAACTCCACGCCGATCAGGAACACGTTCAACGCCATCGCGTAAGTCACTATGACCGAAAGTTTCTGAATGCCTTCGCGGCCCACGTCAAAGCGCGTCAATCGCCGCAATAGCAGCGAGAGCAAGATCAGCAGCGCAGGACCGGAGGCGAACGCCGATGCCAGGAATCGCGGCGCAAGCACCGCGGTCATCCAGAGAGTGCGGCCGGGCAGGCCGCTATACAGAAACGCCGTTACGGTATGAATGCTGATCGCCCAGGGTATCGAAAGCAGAATAACGGGCTTGATCCAGCGCGGCGGCGCCACTTCCTTGCGCTCGGCCGCGAGCGACGTCAGCGCAATCACCGCATTGAGCACCAGGTAGCCGCTCAGCGAGAGCATGTCCCAGAACATCAGCGAATTCGGCGTGGGATAGAGCATGACGTTCAGCACGCGCATGGGCTGCCCCATGTCCACGAAGATGAACAACATGCACATCACGACGGCCGCCACCGCCAGGAATTCGCCGAGGATCGTGATCTTCGCGAAAGCCTTGCAATCGTGCAGGTAGTAGGGCAGCACCACCATCACCGCCGAAGCCGCCACGCCCACGAAGAACGTGAACTGCGCGATGTAGAGGCCCCAGGTGATGTCGCGGCTCAGCCCGGTAACGCCCAGGCCCAGTTCAAGCTGGCGCAGATAGCAGATGAACCCCAGCGCCACTGCCACGCACAACAGCAGCACCCAGCCCCAATACCGGCGACCGCCCGTCAACGCCTTTTCGAACATGAACATAGGCAGAGCTCAAATAAGGTAAAACACACCCGGACCCGTTCCCAGTTCCGTCCTGCGCTGGATCGCGTAACGCGTCGCCAGCAGCTTCCGGACCGGCGAGTTCGGGTCTTTCAGGTCGCCGAAGGTCAGCGCCTTCTCCTTGCACTTCTCCACGCAGGCCGGCAGCTGATTTTTCGCCAGCCGCTCCTCGCAGAAGTTGCACTTCTCCACCACGCCCTTCGTGCGCGTGGGGAACTCCGGATTCTGCTTCGCCACCAGCGGCTTCGGGTCTTGGAAGTTGAAGCTGCGCGAGCCGTATGGGCACCCCGCCATGCAGTAGCGGCAGCCGATGCAGCGGTGGTAATCCATCATCACCACGCCATCGGCACGCTTCCAAGTCGCCTGCGTCGGGCAAACCCGCGTGCACGGCGGATCGTCGCAGTGGTTGCACAACACCGGCAGCGGGTGCTTCTCGTACGCCTGCTTCGTGTAATCCGTCTGCTGCGTCGGAAAGACCGTTTCGTAGCGCTCTTTCCACACCCACTTGATCTCGTGTGCCTTGTTGGCCAGGGCCGGAATGTTGTGCGCTTCCTTGCACGCCGCCAGGCACTGCTCGCAGTCCTCGCCGAAGCGGCACTTCTGGAAATCCACCACCATCGCCCAGCGCGGCTTGCCGTCGGGCTTTGCCGCCACCGCGTTCGCCAGCGTTTGCGGCGTAACTACGGTAAACAGGCTGCCTACACCCGCACCTGCCGCCGCCAGCCCCATCAACCGGAGGAAATCCTTGCGCGTGATGTTCATCGCATCCTCCGCAGCTGGGCCATTGTGGCGTCTTCGGCCACAGCCGCCGAAGCGGTCTTCAGCACCCGATCGACATGGCAGTCAAAGCAGTACGGACCCGACACTCCGGAGTACTGATGGCAGCGGTCGCAGAAGTCCTTGCGGTCCACGTGGCACTGCCCGAGGCAGGTCTGCGTCAGGCTGATGTTGTACTTCCGGCCGTCGTAGGCCGTAAACGTCCGTTCGCCCCGGCGAACCACGGCGTCGCGCCAGTCGATCAGCATCTGCATGTGCGCCCGCCGCATGTACTCCACCGGCGCCACGCAGTGTTTCTCTGCCGCTGGCATCTTCAGTTCGGGCTGCTTCGCAGCCGTGTGCGCCGCCAGCCCGTGCCACACGGGAACCGTGAACAGCGCGACAAAAATCAGCAGACCGACCAAGATGGGCACGCGATCACGCATGAGAGTCCTCCAGAGGAGGCAGTGCATCACCGCGCAGGTCGGTCTCGCGTTGCTTCTCGCCGGTCATGACCAGCGCATTCCCCAGCAACTCGTGGACGCCCGCTACCTCCACGCCAGGCACCCAGTACTCAAGCAGCGGCGGCAGCGTCGCCTTGTCGATGGCGCAGATGCAGGTCAGCAGGTTCACCCCGTGCTTTTCCTTCACGTACTTCACCGCGTTCGCCCGGGGGAAACCGCCGCGCAGACGCATTTCCAGATTCTCGTCCGTGCCCAGTCCCGAACCGCTTCCGCAACAGAAGGTCTGCTCGCGGATCGTGTTCTCCGGCATCTCGTAGAACTCCGGACACACGTTGCGCAGGATGTAACGCGGCTCCTCCAGCAGACCCATCGCGCGGGAAGGATTGCACGAATCGTGGAAGGTCGTCTTCCACTTGGCATTGCGCCGCGGATCCAGCTTCAGCTTGCCATGGCGAATCAGGTCGGCGGTGAATTCGCAGATGTGCACCATCTTGGTGCTGCGCGCCTGCTCGAACCGCGTACCCGTCACCGGCGAAACCGGCACTTCCAGGAAGTCAGCCGGACCGTTCATCGTGTCCATGTACTGGTGCAGCACGCGCCACATGTGGCCGCACTCGCCGCCCAGAATCCACTTCACTCCCAGCCGCCGCGCCTCGTCGTAGATCTTCGCGTTCAGCCGCTTCATCATTTCGTGCGAACTGAACAGCCCGAAGTTTCCACCCTCGCTGGCGTAGGCGCTCCAAGTGTAGTTGAGACCGATCTCGTGGAACAGCGACAGGTAGCCGAGCAGCGTGAAGTAGTGCGGCGTGCCGAAGTAATCGGCCGATGGCGCGACGAACAGCACCTCCGCGCCCTTCTTGTTGATCGGCAGGTCCACGCGGATGCCGGTGATCTCTTCCAGTTCGTCCACCGCGAATTCCAGGCTGTCCTTGAACCCGTGCGGCTGGATTCCGAGGTGATTGCCGACGCGGTAGCAGTTGGCCGCCGGCTCCAGCACCCAGTTGATGTTCACACCGATCAGGTTCAGCAGTTCGCGCCCGATCATCGTGATCTCGGCTGTGTCGATGCCGTAGGGGCAGAAGACCGAGCATCTCCGGCACTCGGTGCACTGGTAGAAGTAATAGAACCACTCTTTGACGACATCGATCGTCAGCTCACGCCCGCCAGCCAGCGAACCGAATATCTTGCCCGTAAGCGTAAAGTAGCGCCGGTAAACGGAGCGCATCAGTTCGGCGCGCATGACCGGCATGTTCTTTGGGTCGCCCGAACCAATGTAGAAGTGGCACTTGTCGGCGCAGGCCCCGCAGCGCACGCAGATGTCCATGAACAAACGGAAGGACCGGAACTTCTTCAGGCGTTCGCGCATGCCGTCCAGCAGAATGCGCTGCCAGTCCGGCGGCAGCTTCCAGTCTTCATCCATCGGCTGCCACTCGCGCGGATTGGGCATACCCAGGTAGGTGAGGTTCTTCGCCAGCGCCGCATGGTTGAACGTGCCCTTGCGGAACTCCACCTTCGGATCGCGCCAGTCTCCTTGCGGCGGCTTAGCTTCGATTTGCAGCAGATCTGACACCCTAGGACTCCCCGCGTTTCCCGGCATGCGCCGCATCGGCAATAGCCGGGTTCGATAGCGGCAACTTGGCCGCGATGAGCTTGTCTTGATACTCTTCTTCCCACTCCGCGTAAGTGTGGGTCTTCACCGGGTAATTCCACGGGTTGATGTGGCGCTTCACGCGGCTGGTGTTCGCCAGGTTTCGCGTCGGGCTCAGAAACACGCCACCCATGTGCATCAATTTACTGAACGGAAAATAGGCCGCCAGCAGGCTGACCAGCAGCAGGTGCGCGAAGAACACGCCTTCGATGTTCGCCGGCACGGTCGGCGAAAACGTCGCCAGCCCCAGAGCCAGTTGCTTCACCGCTGCCGTGTCCGTCTTGGTCACGTAGCGCATCACGATTCCGGTGAGCGCAATCGCCAGCAGCAGGAACAACGCAAAGTAGTCGCTGAAGAGCGACATGTACCGGACCGCCGGCTCGCGCAACCGCCGCCACAGCAGGTATGCCAGCGCCAGCACGATGAAGATGTCGGAAAAATACCACTCCGGCGAGCCCAGTTGGAAGAAGCCGTCGATCTTCTGCAGCAGCAGCACGCAACTTGGAATCGGCTCCAGCAGTAGCCGCAGGTGACGCATCAGTACTACCGCCAGTGACCAGTGAAACGCCATCGCGCCCAGCCACAGGTACTTGTTCTCGCCGACGACCAGCCGCTGCCCGTACAACTGCGCTTCATTGTTGCGGAAGAGCGAGCGGAAGAGCAGGATTTCCAGCGCCATTCGCACCACGGTGGATCCGGTGCCGGCAGGATTTTCAATCTTCGAGTATGGCATCCAGTCGAGCGACTTCTGCTGTCCGCAGGTGGTGGGAATGCGGAAAGGAACTGGTACGCCCGCCCACGAGAACACCCGCCAGCAGACACCCACCAGAAAAATTGCGCCGCCCAGGTAGGGAATGGCGACGCCCAGCACTCCACGCAGCGCCTCGACCTGCCCCAATAGCAGGCCTATCGCCACGACTACCAGCACCGCGACCAATGAGATCAGCATCTGCATGGCGTTTCGCCTATCGCACCGGCCTCGCCCGGACCGACTCCCGGGCCCTTATCTGCGCTATCTGTTCTCGGCATTCCACGTAGACATCGAATGCCGCCAGCGCCAGGTCGTCAATGCGCCGCTGCACCGTTGCCGCCGCACCTTGCGCACCCAGCACTTCGCGTAATTGAAAGACAAAACCTACTGCGTCACGTGCGCTCAGATCCTGCACGGCGCGTATGCGCAGCACAGAATCCAGCGCCTGCCGGACCTCCTGCGGTCCGTCCTCTGCTTCCACGACGTGCCGCACCAGCACCGGCAGCGCCTGCCGGAAGGCCGCTCCCACCGGGTTGCGAAAGGGATCCGATTGCGTGCGCATGAACTGCGCCGTTTGTTCGGGATACCCTTCCAGAACCCTCCGCAGCCACGCCTCGGCAATTGCGCCGGCGCCTTCCAATTCCGTTTCCTACACGCAGCCGGTCGGCTTCGGCAGCCCGGCCAGTTTGCATGCGCCCTTGGCCGGTCCCGAAGGGAACAGCTCGTATATCTCGTTGAGCTTGAAACCGCTCTCCTTGCAGACCTTGCGCACCATCGGCGCGATGCCGAATTCCTTGTAGTAGCCGCGAATGTAGTTAATGACCTTCCAGTGCGCTTCCGTCAGCTGCTCGATGTGCTCGGTCCGGGCGAAATCCGTCGCCACCGCTTCGTTCCACTTGTCGGGCTCCTGCAAAAAGCCGTCTTCGTCCACGTCGTATATACGCCCATCTACTTCGAAAGTAGGCACGGTAATCTCCTTAGGTAAATCGACTAATTCATGTTGATGTGACCACAGGGGCACGCATCCGCGCACTTGCTGCAGCCATTACAAAGTTCCGTCTTGATCTGGTAGTGTTCGCCCTTGGGCTTCTTTACGAAAGCATTAACCGTGCAATACATCCAGCAGGTCTCGCAGTCCATGCACATACCGCAGGACATGCACCGCTTGGCCTCTGCGACAACTTCCGCCTCGCCTAAGTGGCTGTCCAGCGGGACCTCCGCGTGCGCCGGCAGAGCCGGATACCACGCGATCTTCATCTTGTCAGCCTTGATGGCCTCGCGCTTCGGCGCGCGCTCATAGGAATGTCCACTCAGGCACGCATCGATTGCGTCGGCCACGTGCCGGCCCTGCGCCACCGCCGGGCTAACCGAGTTCAGTACCCGCTTATCGATCTCCTGCACCTCAGCCGTGGGAACCTCCGGCGCCTCCGGCGGCAGTTCACCTACCACCGCGCCGCCGCCCAGCGCCTGTTGCACTTCCATCTGCGCCGGCTTGAGCAAACCAATACCGAAGAACACTGCGGCAAAATCCTGCCGCAACTGTTCCACCGTCACGTCGCGTCCCACCACGCACTCACCACGAAACTCCACACCCAGTGCCTGCAACCGGCCAATTTCGCCATCCAGCACGGCCTCGGGCAGCACCGCGCGCGGCAGACGATAGCGCATCATGCCGCCCGGCTTCGGCGCCGCGTCGATCACCGTTACCGGATATCCGCGCCGCGCCAGGTGATACGCACAGGCCAGCCCAGCCGGTCCCGCGCCAACCACCGCCACCTTCGCCGTCATCGGCTGTGCCGCCGCTTCCACCTGGAATCCCTGCGACACGGCGAAATCGCCGACGAAGCGCTCCAGCATGTGAATGCCGACTGCGCCGTCCTTTTCCTTGCGGTTGCACGACTGCTCGCAGGGATGCGAACAGACCCGCGCCACGATCGCCGGAAACGGGTTCTTCTCCGCGATCTTGCGCCAGGCAGCTTCGAACGCCTGGGCGGGCGTCCGTCCGTAGGCCTCGTGCTGGGCAATCGCCACCAGCCACTCGCGCACATCACCGCCGTTGGGGCAGTGAACGATACACGGGGCTGGCTGCTCGGTAAAGCGGGGACGGGTCGAGCTGATTTCCGCTCCCCCGCCACCGCTCTTGATCACCGGCTTCTTAACTGCCTTGAACAGTGCCATACCACTTCCTTACTTCGGACCCTAGTAGCGGATGTGCATCGACCGCGCGTAGGTCAAGCCTGCGTGCTTGAAGTCGTCGATGTGCTCACGGGTAAACTCGAAGCCCGTCAGTTGGAAGAAGCGCGGCCAGCCGATGCGGTCGATCCACTCACCGACTCGCTCGTACTTGCGCGCATGCTTCGCGTACACGTCCACGATCTTCACCACCGCATCCACCACCTCGGGCCACCGCGGCGGGTTGTTCGGCAGGAAGGGCACGGCCAGCTTCGAAAACTTCGGAGCCGTACGCGCGTTGCTCACCTTGCCGCCCACCCAGATGGACAATCCGTCGTTTTTCGGATCGTTCATCTTCATCGCCGGGCATACCGTGTAACAGTTGCCGCAGTACATGCACTGATCGTCGATGACGCTGACCGTGGGCTTGCCGTCGGCGCCGGTTTCCGGACGGATCGCGCCCGTCGGGCACGACGCGATCAGAGTCGGCACTTCGCACGACTTGCGAATCGTTTCGTGCTCCACCACCGGAGGCTTGCGGTGAACGCCCAGGATAGCGATATCCGAGCAATGCACGGCGCCGCACATATTCAGGCAGCAGGCCAGAGCAATGCGCACCTTGCCCGGCATCGTCTCGGTCGTGAATCGGTCGCAGAGCACGTCCATGACGGCTTTCACGATGCCCGAGGCGTCGGTTGCCGCCGAGTGGCAGTGGATCCAGCCCTGCGTGTGGACGATGTTGCTGATGGAGTTGTTGGTGCCGCCAACCGGAAAACCGGCCGCCGTCAACTCCTGCTTCAGCGGAGAAACGTTCACTTCCTTCTCCAGCAGGAACTCCACATTGTTGCGGCTGGTGAAGCGCAGATAGCCGTCGCAGTATTTGTCGGCCAGGTCGGCAAAGCGCCGGATGGTCTGCACGCTCAGCAGGCGCGGCGAAGCAGCGCGCACCGAGTAGAGCTTCTCGCCCGATTCCGCTACGTGCACCAGCACGCCCGGCGAAGGCGATTCGTGGTAGAGCCACTTGCCGTAGTTCCGCTTTACGATCGGCGGCAGGTACTTCTCATAGTGCGGCGGGCCGATGTCGGTGATGCGCTTGGGCGTCGGAGTGGTGCTCATTTCTCACCTCCATCTTCCCGCACAAAGATGTACGGGTTATCACGCGGCGCCGAGACCATCTCTGGTGCCGGGTCCAGCCCGATTCCATCGAGGAAGTTCGGCAGGCCAATGCGCTGGATCATCTCGCCAATACGCTCCCGGTTGGTTCCGTACTCGTCCCAGAACTCCCAGATGCGCGTCAGCAGCTCCTTCAGCGTGTCTACGATCTCGTCGGCCGGAACGAACGGCACCAGCACCGACGACAGCAGCGCACCGTGCATGATGGGCGCCTTGGAGCCGATCAGAATCGCAGCTCCACGATCCTTGCCCGGCCGCAGCGCCTTGGACATCACGTTGATGCAATGCATGCAGTGCACGCAATCGGAGTTCTCGATCGTCAGCTTCTGGCCGTCCCAATCCATGCACTTCGTTGGGCAGCGCTCGCAGATGTCCTTCTGGATGTTCACGCCGGCTGCGGCATACTTCGCCACCTCGGCGTCGTCCTGCTCGATCTCGTCACGCCAGGTGCCGATGATCGACAGGTCGGCGCGCGCGATCGACGCCACACAGTCGTTCGGGCAAGCCGAAAACTTCATCTTGAACTTGTACGGGAACGCCGGACGGTGCATCTCGTCCTGGTATGCCATCGTGATGTCGTAGCACACCTTCATGGCATCGAAGCAGGCCCACTCGCAGCGCGCCATGCCCAGGCAGCAGGAAGGCGTACGCATCGCCGAGCCGGAACCGCCCAGGTCAAAGCCGTTTTTCGTCAATTCGCCGAAGGTCTCTTCGAGCTTCTCTGTCTGCGTGCCCAGCAGGATGATGTCGCCGGTCGAGCCGTGCATGTTCGTCAGGCCCGATCCGTTCTTCTCCCAGATGTCGCAGATCGTCCGCAACGCGTCGCTGTTGTAAAACCAGCCGGCGGGATGGTTCACGCGCACGGTGTGGAAGTGGGCAACGTTCGGGAACTTCTCGGGCACGTCGCTATAGCGCCCGATGACGCCCGACCCATACCCGCGAACACCCACGATACCGCCGTGCTTCCAATGACCCTGATTTTCTTCGTAGGAGAGTTCCAGCTGTCCTAGCAGGTCGTCGCAGACGGGGCTACCCTGGCTGGCTTGTTTGATTTCCGTGACGAAACTCGGCCATGGGCCCTTTTCGAGCTCGTCCAGCAGCGGTGTTTTCGGCTTTTTGTCAGAGTCACTGGCCATGTAGCACTCCTCGGTGCCTGAAACCAGTACCGGCTCCCCGGCGCAGGCCGCCCCGGTCGCCAATACAGGAAGGGCTATGCCCCTCATTTACGCGCAGAAACATCGCTATTCTCGGTGACTGCCCTCACACCCAGCGGTGAGCCACAGACACTCCAAGAGTCGCCAACTCTGCCACGCCGGTTTCGGTGTTCGCATGATGCGTCCACCGCATTCACCTTTGTGGCGGGGCGTTTCTACCGCATTGCAGACATTTTGCCCGCTGGCCAACAACGGAACCCGAAGCTCTTGCCGCAGCCGGAAGATATAGGTTAGGAAGGCAGAGTACGCCCGGTCTGCGAAATAGCGTCTGGTCTTTGCTGGCTGTAGAGCAGACCTACTGTGCGGCAACTCTCCGGTCACGTCCAAGCACTAATTTTAATGGCCGATGAGGGTTCCTTATCAGTTAGCACCTGCTCTCTGCCAGCGCGAAGCTGCCGCCCCTCCCGCGCTGTTGGAATTACTGTCATAGATTTTCTCCCCTGCTCATTGTTTTCTTGACTCTCGAAACACAGGAAGATAATCTCGCGTCCGTCACCCAAACCGCTCGTGGTCCCGCTGCGCGCGGATGCGCTCCAGTTCGAACTGCCTGCTGCGGTGGTCGCGCTTGAGTTTGCTGGACAGAGCTCATTCAGTTTTGGTACCCGGGCCGCCTGCCGCACGGGCGGCCCAAGTTTTTCTTCTATTTCAATCCTCATGGAGGTAAGGCGAATGCCACCAATCATCGATAAAAGCACTTGTGGCAACTGTGGCACGTGCATCGATATCTGTCCCCTCGACGTCATCCACTGGTCCAAGGATGGCAAGGACACCATCGTCCAGTATCCGGAAGAGTGCTGGCACTGCAACGCCTGCAAGCTCGATTGCCCGAATGGATCAATCCAGCTTCGCCTGCCGCTGCCCGCCATGCTGCTCTATACCACGGCGCCCAAACGGTCCGCCAACAGCTGACGTCACCCGTCGAAGCGAGAGGAGTCACACATGATTGCTATCGAAAAGAAAGTAGTGGAATGCGATGTGCTCGTCGTCGGCGGCGGTATTGGCGGACTGATGGCCGCCATTTCAGCTGCTGATGCCGGTGCCAAGGTCGTCGTAGCGGAAAAGGCCAACACCCGGCGCAGCGGATCGGGCGCGACCGGAAACGACCACTTCCAGTGCTACATCCCCGAAATTCACGGCGAAAATATCGCCTCCATCATGAAGGAAATGAACGATTGCCTGACCGGCGGCTGGCTCGATCAGGACCTCACGCTCAAATTCCTCCGCGAGTCCTTCGACCGCGTCAAGGAGTGGAACAGCTGGGGCATCAACATGCAGCCCCACGGCGAGTGGGAGTTCAACGGCCACGCCAAGCCCGGCCACCCGCGCATCTTCCTCAAGTACGCCGGCTCCAACCAGAAGGAAGTCCTCACCCGCGAGGCCCTCAAGCGCAAGGCCACCATCATGAACCGCTGCCCCATTGTTGAGCTCATCACCAACAAGAGCGGGGCCATCATCGGCGCCATCGGCATCAACATCGGCGGCGAACAGCCGACGCTGCAGGTCTTCCGCGCCAAGAACGTCATCCTGACCACCGGCAACACCAGCCGCCTGTATCCGACGCGCACCGCCGGATGGATGTTCAACACCGCCAACTGCCCGGCCTGCACCGGCGGCGGCATCGCCGCGGCCTACCGCGTCGGCGCCAAGTTGGTAAACATCGAAATGCCCAATACCCATGCCGGTCCGAAGTACTTCGCCCGTTGCGGCAAGGCCACCTGGATCGGTGTGCTGCGCGACCCGGACGGTAAGCCCTGCGGCCCGTTCGTCACCCAGCCCACCAAGGAACTGGGCGACGCGACAGCCGATATCTGGCACGCCGTCTTCGAGCACAAATTCAGGGCAGGCCAGGGTGCTTTCATGGACTGCTCGGGCATCGCCGAAGAAGACCTCGCCTACATGAAGTGGGGCCTGTCCGAAGAGGGCGACACCTCTCTGCTGGAAGCCATGGACAACCAGGGCATCGACCTGCGCAAGCACATGGTCGAGTTCCAGCGGTATGAGCCGATCCTGATCGGCCGCGGCATCGAGATCGATCTGAACGCCGCCACCTGCGTCCCGGGTCTCTATGCCTCCGGCGACACCGTCGGCAACTTCCGTGCCGACATCGCCGGAGCCACTGTCTACGGCCACATCGCCGGACGCAGTGCCGCTGCCCGCGCCGCCACGATCAATGGTTTCGAGGCCGCCGAGGCCAGCCCGCTGGTCCAGGAGAAGGCCAAGTTCTATGGCCAGATCCTCGGCCGCAAGGATGGCGCCAGCTGGAAGGAAGCCAACGTTGCCGTGCAGAACCTGATGAACGATTACTGCGGCATCGAGGTCCGCTCCGAGACCATGTTCCGCCTCGGGCTTGAATTCCTGCTCCGCCTGCGAGAGTACGCGCTGGGTTCGCTGACTGCGTCCAACTCTCACGAACTGCTGCGCTGCCAGGAGGCGCTGGACCTGATGGACGTCGGCGAACTGGTCATGCACGCCGGCGACTACCGCAAGGAAACCCGCGGCAAGCACATCCGCGTCGATCACCCCTACACGAACCCGCTGGTCGACAGCAAGTTCGTCAACGTTTACAAGAAGGACGGCAAGCCCTTCGCCGAATACCGCGACAAAACGTAACGCCGTTTCTCATCCGTACCCATCGCCCCACCTTGGCCAAGTGCCCGGGTGGGGTTTTTCTCGCTCCGCAGTATCGCCCCTGTTGCCCTTCCGATATACACTCACTCACGTGAAGTGAGGTAATTGCGATGAAATCTACGCCCCCACTCTTCCCGCTTTTCCTGAAACTCAACGCCCAGCCGTGTCTGGTCGTGGGCGCAGGGCCGCTCGCGGAATCCAAACTCGACTCGCTGCTCGTCTCCGGCTCACGCATTGCCGTCGTCGCCCCCGAAGCCACACCGCGCATCCGCGCGCTCGCCGCGAAAAATAAGATCGTCTGGCACGCGCGTCGCTTTCGCGCAGGCGACGTGAAAGGCGCGCTGCTTGTCGTTGCCGCCACCAACTCGCCCGACGTGAACCACGCCGTGTTTACGGCCTGCGCCCGCCGCCATGTGCTGTGCAATGTGGTGGACGACCCCGATTACTGCGACTTCTACTACCCCGCCGTGGTTCGCCGCGGGCATCTGCAAATCGCCGTTTCCACCGGAGGCGCCAGCCCGATGCTCGCCCGCCGTTTGCGCGAACAACTCGAACGCGACTTCCCTCCCGACTACGCCGCCTGGCTCCGCCATCTGGCCGCCGAGCGCGGCAAACTCCACCGGAGCAAGCAGACGATGGACGAGAAGCGCGCCATCCTGGGACGCCTCTCCTCAGCGGCGGCCTATCGCAACTTCACCCGCTCACAGGCCGAAAAATCCCGGGTGCCCCAGGTTCGCGGAGCGAAGCGCAGCTAACCTGGGCTCTCCCCCTGCCGATCCACCGCGCAGGTGCCCCCATCTGCCTTCCTTTGGCGGATGTGGGGAGCGCCGCTCTGTTCCATCCGCAGAACATTCCCTTCCCCGCCAAACCCCTCGGCCGATCGCCTTGCTATACTCCACCCCTCGTGCGCTTCCTGCTCCAGTTCGCGCTGCGCGGCTGCGACCGCCTGGCTGCCGTCCTTCCCTGGACCCGGCAGCGCCAGGACCCTGAGCATCTACTCACCGGACGCCGCGGCGAAGATGCCGCCTTCTTCTACCTGCGCCGCCACGGCTACACCATCGTCGCCCGCAACTGGCGTCCCCCGCACCTGCATGGCGAACTTGACCTCGTCGCCTGGGACGACGATGTGCTGTGCTTCATCGAAGTCAAGACCCGCACCCGCCGCGCCTTCGTCCCCGCCGAGGCCGCCATCGATCTCGACAAGCAACAGACGCTGCGCCGGGCTGCGCACAGCTTCCTCTACCGCCAGCCACGCCGCGCTTCCTGCCGCTTCGACGTCATCAGCGTCTACCTTGAGGCAGGCAAACCTCCGGCGGTCGAGTTGATCAGAAACGCTTTCCCTTTTTCCTCGCGCGCCGGCAGCCACCGGGGCTGACCTGATTTGTACAATATTTTGTATAATTTCTTCAGGCGATGGAGTTCGCCTCATAACCGCCCGCAGGGCTGATAACTCCTACCGAATCCAGTCGGGAGAACTCCGTCGTGGCCTATCTCTGGATCTGTCTCGGCGCCGTTGTCGGTGCCAGCGCCCGTTACTTCGTCAGCGGTGTCGTCGCCCGCGCCGTCTCGTCGGCCTTTCCTTACGGCACACTGCTGATCAACATTACCGGCAGTTTCATCCTCGGGTTCTTTCTCGTGCTCTCGGGTGAGCGCCTGCTGCTGGACATGCGCTGGCGCTGGCTGGTAGCGATCGGCTTCTGCGGCTCCTACACTACGTTTTCCAGCTTCGCCTTTGAAACCTTCGCCCTCTTCGAGCAGGGCCAGTGGGCACTGGTTGCCCTCAATCTCGTCGGCAGCAATCTGCTGTGCCTGGTTTCGGTGCTGGCGGGTGCGGCAATGGCAAGGTGGTTGTAAAATGGCAGACCTTATGGCGGTACAAGTCACCATCTACCTGACGGAAGGCGATTCCTGGCGGCATCACCCGCTGCACCTGGAGATTCTGAAGTACCTGCGCGAGGAAAATGTTTACGGCGCCGCGGCGCTCCACGCTGTCGCCGGGTTCCAGGGACGAAGCCGCGTGCAGACCGCCCACCTGGTCGAAGCCGGAGGTGAATTGCCCGTGATCGTCACCTTCGTCGACACCGACGAGCACGTCAGCCGCGTCATGCCGCGCCTGCGCGAGATGGCTCCCCACCGCCTCATCGTGCGTGAGAATGTCGTCCTCGAGCAGGGCAGCCTGGACTAGTGCGTCACCGATTTCGGCGGCCTGATCTCGCGGTTGGAGAACAGGAACTTGCCGCCGATGGCCGCCACCAGATGCAGTTGGTCGCGGTTTACTACCTTCAATACCTGCGGCATCGCATCATCATGCGCCGCCAGATATACCAGGTCTGGCCGGTTCCAGAACTGCAGAAACTCTCCGTCGTTGATGAACACCTTCGGCGCATCCGGCGCGTACGAGCCGTACTCAAGATTATTGCGCTGACCGTTCCACATCAGCGTCCGGTCGTCACCGCGATAAAAGAACAATGCCGAGGTCTCATTGTGCAGGCCGTAAATCGCCAGGTCGCCCCTCGGACATTCGTTCAGAACTTCGCCGATGCGCCGCGACGACATATACGGGTCAAACACCACCAGCGCCAACCTTGCCGCCTGGAAGAAAAGCACCATCATCAGCGCCAGCGCCAGGATCGCGCGTCCGCCCCGCAGCCACCACCCGCCAATCGCTCCCACCGCAAAAGCAATGCCCGCCACGGCTAACGGCAACCGCAGGTAGGCAAACGAGCGCAGCGTCAGATCCTGCATATGCCCCATCGAAAGCGTATAGGCATCGGGATTCTGCGTAAGCGCATTCGAGATGTCGCCCGGAGTGGGCACGCCCCGCACCAGGATCAGGATCGCGCAGATCGCCACCGCCGCGCATGCCGCAATCACTGCCACCACCCGCGTTTCCACTCGCAGGTTGCCGCCATAGGCCGCCACGGCGCTGCCCAGCAGCAGCATGGCCGCCGGATAAATCGGCATCGAGTAGTATTCCTGCGTCGTGGAGACGGTGAAGAAGACCATGACGAAGCCGATCCAGCACAGTGCACTCAGATGGACACGGCCCTGCCTGCTCACCGGCTTGTAGCCCAACCGCCACAACCTCGTCAGGTACACGCTCCACGGGAAGAACCAGAGCAGGTGCAGCAGCCAGAACGCCAGCCGCGGCACGGTATTGTAATCGCGCGGATACCGCGCGTTCAGGAAGCGCAGCAGTTGCTCGTTGATGAAGTAGAACCAGAAAAAACCGTGATACTGTCCCGGCCCGGAATGCAGCGTGAAGTCGAAATACGGCGGATTCCGAATCGTCGCCAGGATGTGCCACGGAGCGGCGATGACGATAAAGACCAGAAAGCTCGTCGGCAGGTGCAGCCGCTTCCAACTCGTCCGGTCAAAGAGCTTCCCCGACAATGTCAGGCACAGGAAAACGATCGCCAGCGGAAACACCAGCCCGATCAGGCTCTTGATCAACACGCCTGCCGCCAGGCTCGCCGCAAAGACGTATGCCCAAAGGCGCGGCCG
>CAINCZ010000113.1 GCA_903847195.1 uncultured Acidobacteriota bacterium
GTGCGCGAACGCATCGAACGCCTGCTGGATCCCGGCTCGCCCTTCCTGGAACTCTCCGCCCTGGCTGCCTGGGACATGTACGACGGCGGTACCCCGGCTGCCGGAATCGTCACCGGCATTGGCAGGGTCTCCGGGCGGCAGGCGCTGATTGTTGCCAACGACGCCACCGTCAAAGGCGGCACCTACTTCCCCATCACCGTAAAAAAGCACCTGCGTGCCCAGGCAATCGCCGAAGAAAATGGACTGCCCTGCCTGTACCTGGTTGATTCGGGCGGAGCCTTTTTACCCCTGCAAGACGAAGTCTTTCCGGATGCCAGCCACTTCGGGCGCATCTTTTACAACCAGGCACGCATGAGCGCCCAAAACATCGCCCAGATCGCGGCGGTGATGGGCAGCTGCACTGCCGGCGGCGCCTACGTCCCCGCCATGAGCGACGAAGCCATCATCGTCCGCGGCACCGGCACCATCTTCCTGGGCGGTCCGCCGCTGGTCAAAGCCGCCACCGGAGAAGACGTCTCCGCCGAAGAGCTGGGCGGCGCGGACGTGCACACCCGCAAATCCGGCGTGGCAGATCACTTTGCGGATAACGACCTGCACGCCATTCAAATCCTGCGCGAAATCGTCGAAACCCTGCAAGGCTCACAACGCAAGGGTACCTGGTTGGAAAACCTCGACCTTCAGCCGCCGCAGGAACCGCTTTACCCGGCGGATGAGCTCTACGGGGCGCTGCCGCGCAGCTTCCGCGAAAGTTACGATGCGCATGAGATCATCGCCCGCCTGGTGGATGGCAGCAAATTCCGTGAATTCAAGGCGCGCTACGGCACAACCATCATCACCGGCTTCGCCCACATCCACGGCTACCCGGTCGGCATCATCGCCAACAACGGGGTACTCTTCAGCCAATCGGCGCTCAAAGCCACGCACTTCATCGAACTCTGCGATCAGCGCGGCATCCCGCTGCTCTTCCTGCAAAACATCACCGGCTTCATGGTCGGGCGCGAAGCCGAAACCGGCGGCATCGCCCGCGACGGCGCCAAGATGGTGCATGCCGTCGCCAACGCCCGCGTCCCCAAGCTGACCGTGGTCACCGGAGGCTCGTTCGGCGCCGGAAACTACGCCATGGCAGGCCGCGCCTACGCCCCGCGCTTCCTGTGGATGTGGCCCAACGCCCGCATCTCGGTCATGGGCGGAGAACAGGCAGCCAACGTGCTGCTGACCATCAAACAAGATCAGCTCGCGCGTGAAGGCAAACCAGCGCTGACCGAAACCGAAGCCGCCGACTTCAAACGCCCCACCCTCGAAAAATACGAACGCGAAGGCAACCCCTACCACTCCAGCGCCCGCCTGTGGGACGACGGCGTAATCGACCCCGCCGAAACCCGACAGGTCCTCGGACTTGCGCTCTCCGTCGTGCTCAACTCCCCCGTAAGGGAGCCGGGCTTTGGAGTGTTCAGGATGTGAGGAAATAAGGGCAGGCATTTACCACAGTAACAGCAATTCTCATGTGCGCCGCCAATTATCCCGGATGAGTCTCTCCACACTCGATTATTTCTCGTGAAGAGACCCATCCTTTTTTTCCTATATGGGGCAGTAAATCATCTCCGGTCTATCACTCCATCGTTGCCTTACCCGGGTCGCTGCTCTCGGCGGAGGTGGTCTTCGCTGCCCGTATCGTCCAA
>CAINCZ010000114.1 GCA_903847195.1 uncultured Acidobacteriota bacterium
CCATGTTCCTTCGGCGTAGTTCGCAAGGGCGGTCCCGCCGCCCAAGGCAATCGAGGTTGCTGTGACTGTCGTGAATGCCCCCGTCGTCGCGGTCGTTGCGCCAACGGTGCCATTGATATTGATGCTCGCCGTGCCGGTGAGATTCGTAACCGTTCCACTCGAAGGAGTACCAAGCGCCCCGCCGTTGACGACTGGAGCGCCAGCGCTTCCAACGTTCACGCCAAGGGCGGTGGCGACTCCGGTCCCGAGGCCAGTTACACTACCTATCGCCGGCGCGATGGTGGCGCTTGAAACGGTCGTCAATTGCCCAGCGGCGTTGTATGTAATGATCGGCGCGACGGTGGCCGAGCCTGTCGGGCCGCCTGCGGTAATAACGCCGCCCTGGGCTGCGGTGTTCGCGGCAGTGCCGTAGGTCACGCTGATGGCGCCGCTGCTGTTCGTGATCGTGGTGCCGTCGGGTTTGACGCCGCCCAGGATCAAGGACGTGGCTGTTGGTAGCACATATGCCGATGCGAACGCTCCGGTCCCTAGCGCGCCGCCGTCCTTAATCACGCTTCCGCTCGCCCCGTCGAAGAGTGCTACGTCTCCGCTGGTGGCGCTTGCCGGCCCGACGACAAAAGCGCTAGAACCAGGGCCAGCCGCCCAGCTCCCATCGCCACGCCAGAAGGTGGAGGACGTGGCGCCAGTGCCTGAGCCCAGATTGGTGACCGATAGATTTCCCTTGACCTGAGTAGCGAGATTGATCTGCTGCTGCGCGATGGCTGGCAACGCGACAAGCAGCAGCAGTGCGAGCAGCTTCCTCATAGCTTGTTCCACCGTCCTGTCCCGCCCGCGTTCGGCTGGATGACCGTGCCGCCGTTGTCGGTGGTTGTGTCGGCACTATTCCACCAGAAGCGCCCCGCGCCGCCATCCCCGGCTGTGATGTAACCGAGAATGTCCACCGCCTGGAGCGTGCCCACTCCGGGCACGAGCGCCCTGAGCGCGGCGACATTGAGCACGAGTTGTATCGCCGGCGTCGTGAACACCGGCGCGCCTGTCGTCTTGTTAACGATGGCGACGTTCCCGTAGGTGTCGAACGCCAGCACGCCCCCAGCGCGCACGGCAGCCGGTGGCAGCTGCATCTGTGGTGCGGTATCGGAGAGGTTGGCGACGATGGCGCGGCTCAACTGCTCTGCAAGCTGCTGGTCCTGCATGGTGAGTAGATCGAGCGCGGCTTCGGTATTCTGCGGGTAATAACCGCCCTGGTTGATGAGGCTTGCGTTCTGTAGATAAGCCACGTTACGCGCGATCGTGAGGCTTGTTCCGGATGCAATCGCTGGACCCGTGAGCGGATAGGTAACGCTGCCGCCGGCAGCCCACAGCTGGCCGGTCGGAATCGGGTTGAGCGCGACACCGTACTGTGTTGGGCCGAGCACCGTCTGGTTGCCATTGGCGTCGGTGTAGGTCACCTGTAGGTCGGACGCGGATCGGACTTGAAACGTGAAGCCGAAGCTCGTCAGGAAACCGTTGCCGGGCAGGATGACTTTGCTGGAGGTGGTCGATACAGTCATTGCGTTGCTCCTTTACCGCGTGCCGGTGAGCTGGTTGGCGCGCGCATTCGCGCCCGCGCGGATTGTTTCATCGAGGTCTGGAAAATCCCCACGCAACTGGTACTTGGCCGCTTCCCGGTATTTATTCACCATGCTTTGCACGATCAGAGCCTGCGCGGCCGGCTCTGCGCTGTCCCATTGCTTTTGCATCCCGCCCGGGTAGGTGCCCTCGACAAGCGCATTCAGCGCATCGCGTGCGCCCATGCCGGTCGATGGGTCCTTGAGCTCGTTGCCGGCGAGCACCTGCAGCCGGTCGTGCTGCGCTGGCGTGAGCTCCACCTGGACAGCCACATGCGAACCCGAGGAAAAGTTCTGGACTACACCGGGTCGGCTGATGCCGAGCTTGTTGTCGGGCCCGCGCGGGAAGGCCATGCGGTTATCCCAGATCCATTTGTCGATCGGCTGGGTGCTGAGCGCAGGTCCTACCGAGACGGGCGAAAGCATCCTCGCGCCCGCGGTGCCAGTCAGGAACGGCGCGTAACCGTCCTCGAGCGGAATCGCGTCACCCCAGAGAGTGCGCTGCGGAGGCAATCTCTGTGAAACGTAAGGCAGCCGGTTCTCGATGCCGGAGAGCAGATCGTAATGCGCGCGCACCCACGGATCCTGCCCGCGGCGAAGGTCAGCGACGGTATTCGGTACCGCAGTCCCGATCAGTCGATCCCACCAGCGCGCGGACTGCGCATCCGGATTCTCGATAGCCTTGAAAAACTCTGCGATGCCCTGCAGGTAAGTCTTGCTCATGAGCGCTTCGCCCGTGCCGAAAACGAGCGACGCTGCAGCGGTGCCGGCATCCTCCTCTTTGGCAAACCGCATGACGTCGTAGGTGTCGGCAAGGACGCCGGCCATCATCCCTGCGGGCTCGAGCATGTTGTAGGAATATTGCTTGCCGCCGATGTTGACCGAGTTCGGCTCGTTGCCAGCC
>CAINCZ010000115.1 GCA_903847195.1 uncultured Acidobacteriota bacterium
GGCTGCGAGTGCGTGTAAAAGTCTCGGTGAGGCGCTGGCGGCGGTAGGCCTTTTCTCCCACGGCTGTCCCGCAACCCAAACCTTCTGGTACAGCTCAGGCCGCGGTTTCCGGTGGCCTGTTTTCAGCTACTTGCAGGGGTGGCTGCGGCACCCCTTTTGAGACATCCGCTTCCGCCTGTTTCAGGACGCGGGCGACCGTGGCGCGCGAGATGCCGAACTCCTTGGCGATCTGACCCAGGCTCTGCCCGTGCTGCCGGGACTGGAGCACGGCGTCCCGGTCTATCTCCAGCGGCCGGCGGCCGATGTGGCGGCCTTCCAGGCGGGCGCGGCGCATACCGCAACGCACCCGCTCAACAATAAGGTTCCGCTCCAGTTCGGCGATGGCGCCGATGATGACCACGATGGCCCGCCCCAGCGAGCCACCGGTGTCGATGTTCTCCCGGAAGCTGATGAACTCGATGCCGACCCGGTTCAGTTCATCGAGCGTCTCCAGCAGATGGCGGACCGAGCGGGCAACCCGGTCGAAAGCCCAGATCAGCACCACCTGGAAGCGGCCGCGGCGGGCGTCGGCCAGAAGCTGATCCAGGCCGGGACGCCGGGCCTTCACCCCGCTGATCCGGTCGGTGTATTCCTCAACGATCGCCAGGCCGCGCTGGGTGGCCAGCAACCGGAGGTCGTGCAACTGGCTTTCCGGGTGCTGGTCCACGGTGGATACGCGCAGGTACAGGGCGGCGCGTTTCACGCCCAGGGTTCCAGGCTGGCGATCTCGTCCCTCATCTGGCCGATCACCCCGTGCAGCAGACGGAGATGCGGCAGGCGAGGCTGAGGCCGCCGGGCTTCGGCCAGCCATTCCAGTTGGAACAGTTGCAGGCGGGAGCGCACCTGGGAGAGCTGCTGGCGGACCTGGGCGCGGGCGGGAGCGGGGCGAAGATGACGGCGACGACGAGTGATTTTCATAGGGCATGATCTCCTTAGTATCTCAGCTATATCTAAGCTGTCAAGGATTACCCTATCGAATCCGACCCGCCGATCCAAAATCCGACCCCTACCAGGGCTTCTACAACAACAAGGGACTGGGACAGGGCCTCGGCCAGACCGCCGGCAACATCACCGGCCCCGAGTCGCTGCCGCAGAACCAGAACTCCAGCTTCCCGATCCCCGGCTACGCCAACTTCGGCGCCCTGCGGATCCTGGTCAGCCCGTTCCTGCGCTTCAACCCCGCGACCATGGAAACCGACATCATGATGGTCAACCGCCGTAACCTCGGCGCGATGATCGTCAAGGATGAGCCCATCGTGAAGTCGTGGGATGAGCCCATGTACGGCATCGGGAACATCGGCATCGAAGAGTCCTACGGATTCGGCGTGCTGAATGAAGGACAGGCGATCGCTGTGGGCTAAGTTGCCACTGTTTTGTTGATTTCTGCCTTTTAGACCAGGTGTTGATCGCCGCTGGCTGTTGCCGGGCGAGCAACCTGCTGCCGCGATCCAAGCCTTTGAGGTGGCTGGAAGCCGCATGAATGCCGGCCCGGATGGGCCTCATCGGGTGGTCCGACGGAGGGGTTTCCCGCTTGCTGGAGGAGTTTCCCGGATACTGCTGCCGTGAATGAAGGGAGGGAGCTGCTGGAAGGCCGCATGAATAGCGGCTGAGATGGCTTGCTGAGGACTGGTCCTGGGGCTGGGTAGGGTTCTCTGTGGGTGGGGTTGTTTATTTAAATAACAGCTGGTGCAGGGTGGCGTGTTGTTGATGATGGGGACTTGTCCCCCCCGGCGCACAGGAAGGCCGTCCAGTCTTGGCACATAGCTGATTGAAGCGAGCTCTCATATCGCGCAATGCCGCATCGGCCTGCGCCCTCAGCGGACGCAGCGAATTGCTTCCTAGCGGCTGTCGGCCTGGGCCAGCGACTTTGCCGGGCATGCCGCCCGCTCCTGATTGATCGAGTAATGTGTGTACCTGATGGCGAGTGTCGCCACTCCGCCGAGCCGGACCTCGGTCTTGGATTTGTTCTCAGCCGGCAGCCAGAATCCACCCACCTTAATATACGCGTGCTGGATCTTAATCTTGCTGATCCAGAGTGAAGGCCGCCGCGCCGGTTCCGCTTCGATTCTCATAACGGCATAATCGCTGGCATCCACCCACACTTTACCGCGGTAGAGAAACTTGCTGTCTGCCTTGGGCGAGACGCGTAATACGTACGCCTGACGCTGGTCGGCCACCTCGCGTCCTATCAGTTCGAATTGGTAGTTGTCGGTCGTCAGCGCGGTGCGCTGTTGCTGCTCTTCCGATGCCGCCTCCTGCTCACTGTCCAACAGGCGTTTAAGGACCTTATTGACTATGAAAGGCGAGCCGGACTGCGACACGATGGAAAATGCCTTGCTGTTGGGCGCGACGTAGGAAGAGCAGACTTCGATCTCGGCTTCCTTGTTGCCGGGAAACCCTTTGTAAAGTAGGCGATAGGTACGTTCGCCGGTGTAATTCCTGAGTTCTGCCGCACGCTGCCGGTTGCGCAGCGTCATTGTTGCCACAATCTGCTCTACCGTCGGCTCGCCACCATCGGGTGCAGCCCAGGCTGCTCCGGAGCACAATAAGCTGAAGACGAGAAGTAGTCCGATGCGGATTGCACCGCCAGTCATCATATGTGTATCTCCTTATCTGGGCCGCGGTAGCGCGCACGGCCCCTGTAGCGCAGCCTTGATGCGTGCCAGTTTGCTGTAGAGCTTGAACCCTGCTTGCGCGGCTCGCGCCAACCGTCCCTGCGTTACGGCCTGGTGACGGGCGGCGGCAGTGGAACAGAAGGCAGGCATGGCCTGCTGAATATTCAACTTCCCCGTGCCCACGGCATGAATCGCATCGTAAAGTCCAAGGAACGAATCGGTCACCGTCGGCCAGGAAAGCTGTTCGGCGGTGGCCCGCGCCTTGACAGCCCTTGCGTGCCGCAACTCCGGAGCTACTCTGGCCAAACGCACCGCTGCGGCTAACGAAGCGGCCGAGCCGTCCACGAGAAAGGCGTTGCCGTGGTTGGCGTAGGACTTTATACCGCCAGAGTCGGGGGCGATCACCGGCACGCCCGACGCCATTGCCTCCAGCGGAGCGATGCCAAAAGGCTCTCGGGCGTTTGGGTGCAGGAACAGATCGCTGCTGGCATAGATGCGGCTGAGGGCATCCCTGTCGCCCACATGTCCGAGAAATGTAATCTTGCCCGGCACACGCCTGGTGGCCTCGGCCGCCAGCGTTGCGCGTTGCTGTCCATCGCCAACCAGAAGCAGGCGGCAATCGCCGTCGTCCACGCCGAGCAGTTCCATCATGTCGATCAGAAGGTCGAGGTTCTTCTCCGGCGCCAGGCGCCCGACATAGAGCAACACCAGAGAATCCTCGGTACCGCCGACGCGGGCGCGCAATTCAGCTCGCGACTGCGGCGAACCCTTATTCGGCGAGAAGCCCGCGAAGTCGACTCCCATGGGACGAATCCAGACACCCCGCTCTACCATGTGCCCAGCCTGGGCGGCGGAGCGCAGTTCGTCGGCGGTGTGGTCCGACACGGTGATGTGGTGGTCAAAGAAAGGGAAGTACAGGTACCGCATGTAGGTTGCGGAGAACTTCTCTCCCCAGAACGGCTGGTTCAAGTAGACCGCGACGTTCTGGTCCATGCGTTCGCAGCTCAGACCCACAATCACCGGGCGAGCATCAAATTCGTTGAGCAACTTGAGCCGCAGCAACGGGCCGAGATAGTTGAGGCAGTATTTGTCGCAGACCTCAACCAGGTCCGGCTGCTCCGCCTGCAGGATGCGCTGGATGGCGCTGCCCGGCAGGAGAAAGCTATTAGGGAAGATCATGCGGTAGCCGGAGCTCAACGGTGCGGGGCGCGCCGCCACGTAGTAAATCCTACCGAACTCTCCCACATCCATCATTTGGTCTTCTGGTCCGGGGACTACCAGCCGAATCCGGCGACGGTTGCGGTTGCCGGCATCGAGCAAGGCCCGATAGAAGGTCGCTATGCCGCCCGATTTATCGTGCCATGCGTTCGTCAGGTGAAGGGTCTTGATGTTCATCGCAACTAATCCGCCTCGGAGTGGAGAATCCATCGCAGGGGTGTCAGCAGGAAGCCGAGCACCAAGCCGGGTAGTGCCTTTAAATCCGAGCAGAAGGAGTGCGCCTCCTCGCCGACGAGCAACGTGCCACGGCACATGGCGTACCAGTTGAAGAGCGACGAGGCGGCCGATACCAGCAGTGACAGCAGCATGCCGGCGCCAATGTTGGGAGTACCTACGGACAGATGCAGCAATCCATCCAGAACCAAAGACAGCATGGGAATCCAGAGCAGGATGACCAGGGCGGCCGCCCACTCGGGCCGCGTGTTGCGAAAGGCCTGAGTGGCCGCGGCGAAGATGCCCGCCGTGCCGATGCGGAACGTCGTTTCTACGATGACCGCAAGCCAGACGCGGCGCCAGCCGTGTCCGATGGTGGTGAGCAAAAAGACCGGAGCACGCGCTGCGGCGCTCAGCACGGCAGCTTTCCAGTTCCACCTTATGACCAAGATGGTGAAGGGACGAGTGAACATCGAACGTAAGACTGATCCCACGCTATCTTGTCTTTCGAATTTCGGCGGCAGTAATGGGTCGGATTTCACGAATATTGTTTTTCTCTTTTCTGGTTTTGCCGCCTTATAACGCAACATGCTGCGCCAAGGTAATGACGAAGACAGCGATGACAAGCATGGCGAGACCAGCCCCTGTGGTCATCATGGTGCGGCGTGAGGCCCCCCGCCACTCGTGCGCCAGCACGCCGACAGCAGCCGATGCCAACACGATCAGCGACATATAAACCGGCCAGCCAAAGATCGCGCCCCATCGGCAATTCCGCCCAACTGCGGCGCCATACAGGAGTGCGCTGCCCAGCCAAAGCACCGCCATGAGAATCCCGCCGGACCAGTAGCCGAGCGTGCCCGGTTGCGTGAATTGCCGATAGGTTCGGCGCGTCCACAAGCGATAGGCGCAGTATCCCAGGTTGGCCAGCGAACCGGCGGCAAGGAATGGCGTCCATGCGGCAAGTTGCGCCAGGTCCGGCCGCGCGCCCGCGCGGATTGCCTGTTCGACTAGAGGCCCACCAAAAGCCATGGCGAAGTTAAAGACTCCGGCGCCAAATCCAGCCGCCACGGCATAAACGATTCCACGCTTCGTACTGACGCGATCGCCCCCACGGTTCCGACCGGCGTACGCGCAAAGCAGGACTCCGCCGATTGCCACAATTACCGCCGCCAACAGCGCAGGAACGGAGACCGCGCCGTCTTTGGTGCCTGCGGCAACGAGCGGGACCAAGGTGCCAACCCCGATCGAAATGCCTAACATGATGGAGGTAGCCAGCGAGATGCCGATGGTCTCAAGGGCAAAGCCGAATAAGACCTGGCCTACTCCCCACAGCACGCCGAAGAGCGCGAGCTTCACCACTGCCTCAGTCGGTGGCAGGAGCAAGGAAAAGAAGTGCGGAATGGCCAGAGCAGCCAGGCTAAGCGGGACAATCAGCAGCGCAAAACAGCTCCAGACCAGCCAGGTGTTTTCCCACGACCAGCGCCGCATGAACTTCATGGGCAGGGCAAAGCATGAGTTGATCGCCCCAGCCGCGCACAACGTCAGCAGCGACCAGCCCTCCATTATGACTTCACCGGGCGCAGTTGGGCTCTGCGCGACGCGGCTTGGGGCTGCGCGGTCAACTCGGCGTATACCCGATAGACCTTTTCGAACACGGTGTCCCACGAAGCCCGCAGCGCATGCTCCCGGGCAGCATGGCGCATCAATGCAAGATCTTGTGGACGCGACATGAGCCTCGCGGTGTAGTCCACAAACTCCTCTGCGCCGTGGGCCACGAATCCGTCGGTGCCATGCTGCACGATGTACTTCGGGCCGCCGCCATCGGTCACGACCGCGGGCACGCCGGAAACCATCGCCTCCAAGACCACGTTTCCAAAGGTGTCAGTGAGGGAGGGAAAGGCAAAGACGTCCATGCTCGCGTAGGCCCGCGCCAGCGCCTCGCCTTCCAGCACCCCGGTAAACTCAGCCTGCTTCAGCTTGGCGCGTAACCACTGCTCTTCCGCCCCTTGCCCCACGATCAACAGACGGAAGTTGCGCTGCCCCCGCTGCAGCAGCGCGGATTCCAGTTCCTTAAGGAAGTGTATGTTCTTTTCGGTGGTGAGCCGGCCCACGTATCCGATGGTGAAGCGCTCGTCATTGGAATGACGATGCTTCGGAGAAAACAGTTCTGCGTCCACTCCACGCGTCATGAGATGGCAGGTCTTGCCGGTTGCCTGCTCGAGGCTTTGCACCAGCTCTTGATTTGGCGCAAACAGGGTTCGCGCGATCTGAAAGAAACGGGCGGCCAAGTGGAAGCA